>JBFYSV010000263.1:0-2984 GCA_041301185.1 Anaerolineae bacterium | reverse complement strand
ACGGGAAGATTATTGCCAGACTGAGGAATACGCGAACACAAAAGCGTACTACGTCGCCCAGGCAAATTCAGCTGCATTTGATTCGGGGTTGCGCGCCAATCTGTGGTACAGCCTGACTGGTTGGCGAGGCTCAGGTTTGGTGGATTCGAAGTTACAGCCATATGTTGCTTTCCAGGCGTATGAGGTGGCAGCCTCACAGTTCAACAATGCTATCTACCTGGGAAAGGTTACCCAATACCCAGGGATTATGGGCTACCAATTTGAGAGCGAGAGCAATGTGTTTTGGCTTTTATGGTCTTTGGATGGTCAGGAGCATATCCTTCAGCTCGATAGCGCGCCATCAACCATAATGGATGTTTTCGGTGAAACTCAAGAAAATACCGGTGGATCGTTGAAAGAGGTAAAAATCTCAGCCCCGATCTATATTGAATGGCAGAAGTAATCGCCTGCCGACCGTGATAATTGATAAACCGGGCAGCCGTGAGTAAACAGGCTGCCCGGTTGTGTTTAAGAGCAAATTGACCAATCAGCGAATCTTATCTAGCAACTCACTGACTGCGGTTTCCAGGATGACATCCGTATCTTCCAAGACGCTCTCCTCGGTAACTGGAACGACGATGTCTGGCACGACACCTTGTCCCTCGATGACTACTTCCCCCTGTGGGGATAACGGCCGCCCTGTCGGAAATTGCATCGAAAGCTCGCCGGGTAAAGAATACTGACCGCGCCCAACTTCACCGAAAGCTCCTGCGGTGGGATAATGACCGACGACAAGCGAGCGGTCCTGCTGGGTCAGCGCATAAGCAAAACCTTCACAGGCGCTGACGCAATTTGAGCTGACCAGGACGGCTATCGGTCCAGCATAGTAAAGGGGAGCTGGTTTTATGCTTGTGGGGATTCCATCGCTCTCGAAATTGCCTGACTCGTCGCTGTAATAAAATCCTTCGTAGAGGGGGATTTCCTGGTCAAAGAAGTAACCGGCAAAATCGTTGGCAATATTGCCGGAACCGCCGCTGTTATTCCTTAGATCGATGATCAAACCGGGTATCTCATTCTCCTGCAAGTTTTGGATAAAATGGTTCCAGCTTGAGGCGAGAAGATTGTAATCGTCTGAGAAGGTGTTCACACGAAGATAGCCCAGCCCCGAATCGGGTAAAATCTTGCCTTCAATCGGTAGAGCAAGCTCATCTCTTTGAAAGACAGGTAGTGATGCAAAAAATGATTCGTACTCTGGCACCGAAGTCAGGGTTGCCTCAACGGGCTCAGTTTGGTCAGGGTTTTGATAGGTGAGATTTACGCTGTCTCCCGGTGAAACTCTGGTGAGAAAAGCAACCTGCTCCTGCCTTTCATGATGGCTGGTAGAGTAGGGGCCAAAATCGGGTATTACACTGGCAATTGCTTCACTAATTGGCTGGCCATCCCACGAGCTAATCTCAGCCCCTGCCTGAATGCCCTCATCTTCTGCTGGGGTATCGGGGATTACCTGTGCGACAATTACCCTGCCATCGCTCAATTCTTTGGCTACCAGCCCGAAGCCACCACCGCGTTCTTCATAAAATATCTCTGGGTAGAAAGATAGGTTGATGTGGGCATCGGGTATGCTGAAAGCGAAATCCCTTAATGCCAGGTAGAAATCAACCTCATCCCCTGCATCTGCAACTTCTTTAGTATATTTTTGGTATAAATTATCCCAGTTGATTTGTTTCTCGTCTGTGAAAGGGTATTCTCGGGACACTTTCTGGAATAACGCATCAAAGGCTTCGCTATAAGTCATACTGGAGTAATCATTTACTGCACCGGGTCCCTCAAACAAATCGATATCGGGACGGGCTGCTTTATATGCTAGAAATGGTTCCTGGTTCAGATCAATAATATTATAGCCAGCAGGAAGGGGAGCCACAGGATCATCCGAAGTAAAGAGCAAGCCGTCCTCTCCAAAACCGGTTGGGAAACCCTGCTCATCATCTGGAGCCCACACCACCAATGTGCCACCGGTGATCTCGTCATCTCTGTCTGGATCTGTGATTGTCGATGTATACGCGTTCGACCAACCGCTACCGTCCCGCTCTTCCAGGAATGGACCACCCCAGGTATTTGACCAATATGCGATTCCAAAAATTTGAACGCCAGTATCCTGTTCATCGTCGTTATCTACATCCAATGCTGTGGATTGGGGAATAGACGGTAACGAAAGACTGTAAGTGATCGTGCCGTCTGGGTGAACTTCCACTGGACCGATGGCTTGACCTACCAAAGGAAACTGGAACAATCGATCGCGATTATAGAATCCAGCTTGATCTTCGAGCATTACAAATGGCGCTGAGATCGTATTGAGAAAGAATGGTGATGTGTAGGGAATTTCACCGGTAATAAATACGGGCTCGTCTGGGTTCTCGATGCCGGGTTGAACAGGGATCGGCGGTAGCATCGTGGGGGAGGGTGATGGGATCGGGATGGGGGTATCCGTAAGGCGGGCGATGGGAAGCCCGCTGGTTGCCTGGCAGGATAATGAAATAGTCACTCCCAATAAAATGATGAAACCGATTCGCTTGCGTGTGTTTGTCATGGATAAACTCCAGAAAAATATGAACGGGGTGCAATCATCGGAGGAGACCGGCGGCCAGGCCGATTAAAATACCCCCGATGATTAGCCAGGTAGTGTTAATTCTAAACCTAAATAGAAGAACTGCTGAAATTATACCGATACCGACTGATAAAAGGTCGGAAAATGCTGTCTGTGCCAGCTGCAGCAGAACTGCCAGCATCAATCCGAGGGAGGCGGAGTTAAATCCATCTAAGAACAGGCCTGTGTTTTGCGAACTCCGCAAACGGGGGATCAGTTGATTGTATATGGCAACAAACACGAAAGATGGCAGGAAAATCCCGAGGGTGGCCAAAAATGCTCCGGGTATGCCGCCGGTTATATAACCGATGAATGTAGCAGTGGAGAACACCGGACCAGGTGTAAATTGGCCGATCGCGAC
>JBFYSV010000258.1:0-3060 GCA_041301185.1 Anaerolineae bacterium | reverse complement strand
GCGCTGCCAGCCAGAATAATTGGTATTGCGCGCCTGGATGTAGGTGACCAGCCGCGGCACCCCTGCCGCCCGCGCCAAAGGACGCCCGAGCACATCGGCGTAGAACAGCAGCGTTACCGCCCGCTCAAAGCGCTCCCTGCGCAGCCAGCGGTATAGCTGGATAAAGCCAACCCCACTTGCCAGGGCTGCCTTCCCCACCACGCGCACCGGGCAGCCGCTTGACTGCAATTTCTTCACTACCTCATCATCCCAGGAATCGTTCAGGCAAACGACCGCCTGGCTGTGGCCTCGCCCCCCCAATCCCTGTACCATCTGGGTGAGCACGCGCTGGGTTCCATCCGGGCGCAGGTGGTCAATAAAATACACGATCTTCACAGGTAATGCTCCATCCACAGAGCAAACATCAGCAGCGCCCACAGGCGCTTACCGTGGTTGGTTTTCCCTCGGTCATGCTCGTCCAACAGGCGCTGCACCGCGCTCGGGCGGATCCAGCGGTCAAACTCAGCGTTACCTATCAGGCGCTGGCGCGCCCAATCCCGCAGCTCGTGGCGCAACCAGGCTCCGACCGGCACACTAAATCCATGCTTATCGCGAGCCGCGATCTCCACCGGCAGCAGGTCAGCGAAAGCCGTGCGTAGCAGCCACTTGGTGTTCATACCGCGCACTTTGTAGCGCTCTGGCAGGCGGGCGGTCCACTCCACCCACTCCGCGTCCAAGAATGGGGCGCGTGCCTCCAGCGAGTGCGCCATCGTCATGCGGTCTGTCTTGGGCAGCAGGTCGCCCGAAAGGTAGGTTACCTGGTCGGCGTACAGCGTGCGATCCAGCAGGCTTTGGGCGTGAGCTGTATCAAAACGATGGGCAATCAGTTCAGCCGTATCGATATGGATGATATCCTCGTGCCAGCCATTCGGGTACAGCTCGTGCTTTTCCTTCTGAGAGAAATACGACCCCCAGCGCACCAGGGATGCCTTGTGGGTGGTGGCAGAGTACTGCCCCAGCCGTTTCAGCCCGGTGATCAGGTTGCGGTCCTCGGGGATCCAATCCGGCTCCGGCAGCCAGCCAAAGGCTGCCGGGATTGCCCGCTGGGTCAACCATTCGGGCAAGATGTTATAGAACCCCAACAAGCGGTCCAATGCATAACGCCGGTAGCCCGCCAGGGTCTCATCGCCGCCATCCCCGCTCAGCGCAACCGTCACATGCTGGCGCGCCTGGCGTGCCAGGTCATACAGCGGCACTGCCGCCGGGTCGGCAAATGGCTCATCCATCGCTGTGACCACCGCCTCGACCGCAGCTGCCAGGTCAGCCGGTTGAAAGGTGAACTCGTGGTGGTCTGTTGCATAACGCTCGGCTACCTGGCGGGCATAGTGTGTTTCCGAGAAATGGCGCTCGTCGAAACCAATCGAAAAAGTGCGCACCGCAGATCTGGATTTCTCCGCCATGAGCGCTACAATGATCGATGAATCAATCCCGCCGCTCAAGAACGCCCCCAGCGGCACCTCAGACACCAGGCGGCGCTCGACCGCCTTTGCCAAAAGCTCGCGCCCCTGCTGGCTGATCTCATCCGGCTGATCGGGTAGCTTGGGCAAGAAATTGAGCTGCCACCAGCGCTGGAGGCGGGGATCACCCTCATGATCAAACACCAAAAGATGTGCCGCCGGCAGCTGGTGGATGCCCTCATAGATCGTCAGCGGGTTGGGGATATACTGTAGCGTCAGGTAATGATGCAGGGCGAGAGGGTCGATATGCCGCTCCACCCAGGGGACCGTGAGCAGTGCCTTGGCTTCCGATGCCCACAGGAGACCGTGGCGAGAATATGTCCAATACAGGGGTTTCTTGCCCATCCGGTCGCGAGCCAGCAACAACCGTTTCCGATTGCCGTCCCACAAGGAAAAGGCGAACATGCCGTTGAAACGCAACAGAGCCTCTTGATCCCATTGCTCGTAGGCATGGACAATTACCTCGGTGTCGGTCTGGGTCAAAAAGCGGTGCCCGTAGCTTTCCAGCTCGGCGCGCAACTCCTTGAAGTTGTAGATCTCACCGTTGTACACAACCACCACGGAGCCGTCTTCATTGGCGATGGGCTGCGCGCCGCCCCGGACATCGATAATCGCCAGCCTGCGCATTGCCATCCCCAGGCTGCCATCGACGTAATATCCCTGGTCATCCGGGCCGCGATGGGTAAGAGCAGCATTCATTGTCTCCAGCAGCGAGCGCTCCGCCTGGACTTGTGGATCGGGATGGAAATACCCGCAAATGCCGCACATCAGGCCGCGTTCTCCATCTCCGGGAACAGGTTCGGTGAGATCAGGTTGGCGAACAAACCCAGGTAACGCTCAGCAGCTGCTTCCCAGCTGAACATCCCTGCCCTGTGGCGGGAGGCCACTCCCATGCGCCGCGCCAATACGCGGTCGTTTGACAGGGCAAGCAGGTGTGAGCTGAGCGCATAAACATCGCCCCAATTGAAAGTCAAACCGTTCACGCCTTCTACCACCAGGTCTGCCGTGCCGCCCGTGTGGGTGACCACCAGCGGCAACCCGGCTGCCATTGCTTCCAGGGTGGCGACGCTCATGCCTTCATTGTATGAAGCCAGCACAAAGACATCGGCTGAGGCGTAATGATCGGGAATCCACTGGCGGGGCACGTAACCCAGGAAGCGGATTTTATCCTCCAGCCCCAGGTCCTTGACCTGCTCCTCGTAAGCAGGCTGGGCATCCCCGGTGCCGATCAAATCCAACCTGACATCCACGCCTGCCTGGGAGAGCAAGTGCACAGCTTCGATCAGCTGCTTCTGTCCCTTGCGCTCAATCAGCCGCGCCACGCATATCAGGCGCAATGGGAAATTCCTCTGCGGGCGGGTATTCTGCCGGAAGGAAGCCATATCAACCCCATTGGGGATCAAGGTAACCGGGATGCGCCCATCGACGGCGTGGATCAGGTCCGCTTCCTCAGCGCATTTTGCTACTACGGTTTCGGCGCCGCGCCAGATAGCCTTGATCACCGGGGTCAAGAAGGGGTACAGCGCTTTGTAGCGTCGCTCAAAGCCTGGGATATCCGGCCCGC
>JBFYSV010000257.1:0-3581 GCA_041301185.1 Anaerolineae bacterium | reverse complement strand
CTGGGCGAGCTGGCGGATAACGGCGGACCGAACCAGACCCACGCCCTGCTGGAGGGCAGCCCGGCGATCGACGGCGGTAACCCGGAGGGATGCCTGGGGATCAATGACGTTTTGCTGTACTTCGACCAGCGCGGCGAGAACCGCCCTCTGGATGGGGATAAAGACGGAACCGCCCGTTGCGATATTGGATCCTTTGAGCTGACGACTTATGTTTACATGTACTTGCCGTTGCTGGTGAAGTGAGAGCAGCTCGCCCTCACCCCTAGCCCTCTCCCGCCTGCGGGAGAGGGAATTTCCGAGAGGGATGGCTGAACTAAACACATTGGCGGTATTATGTTCTGAGTTTCGGATATAATCGGTGGAAATTCATCATGGGTGATAATCCGTGCAGGAGAGTTCAGGGTTGCGAGAGCACAGGAGCTGAGAGATGGCGAAAGATAAGCGCTTGATACAGGTTAAAGGAGCCAGGAGCCACGCCGAGGCGGCGGCGTTTCTGAACCAGCTGGCGGATTGGCTTGGCGAAGGTAAGCTCATCCTGGGCGAGGGTGAGGACGCCCAGGTTTTGAGCTTGCCAGACGAGCTAGGGTTGGCGTTCCGGGTGGATGTGAAGAAGAAGAAGGGCAAGCGCAAGAACTACAGCCTGGAGATCGAGCTGGAGTGGGTCGAGCGCAAAGATGCTGAGACAAAGGAATACGCTAACGACGCACCCGAGAGCGATCCAGAACCAGTTGCTCCGGCAACATGATTCTGGTAAAGCCAGGCGTCTCAGGATGCCTCGCCACGAGACTGCCGCTTCTTTAGCATAATACCGTGGGCTACACACCACGGGGTGTACAGTGCAATCAGCATTAATACCAGGGCAACCAGGGGAGGCTCGTAGTCCTTTAATGGGAGAAGGCAAAGGGCAACGATTGCGAGGACAATTCCCCGAATAAAGAACGAATTGGGTTCTATGCTCCGTTGTCCCAAGAGACCTTGGTGAATAATGCTGCGAATTTGGCGTGGGTTGAGTTCTATGGGGTCCAGGCCAAGCGTCCTGACATGAAGCGAAGTCAGGTATAGCTGGCGGGTACGGACAAATCTCCAGGCAAACACAAGGATAATCAAGATTCCGAGGGTTATTGTGCGCGTCTCGAGCATGGCGTGCGACCTTGGTTTGCTCAGGCGGTCACCAGGATCTTCAGCAGCTCCTGCGGCGTATCCGCAATCGCATCCGGTCCGGCGGAAGCCAGCTTTGCCCGGCTCTGGTAGCCCCAGGTGACGGCGATGCTGGATAATCCGGTTTCCCTTGCAAGGTAGGTATCGCTGACCGCATCGCTGACGATGCAGGCGTTTTCACTCCTCACCCCGGCATCTCGTAAGGAACGCAGCACTTTGTGCTGGCGGGTGCCGGGCGTGTCTCCCCCGTAGATCAGGCTGACGCAGTCCTGCAGCCCGTGCTGGTGCAGGAAATTTTCTACCAGCCCGCTGTGGTTGCCGGTGATGATGGCTATGGTTGAATGCTCCCGGAGGGTCACCAGCACTGGCTGCATGCCGGGAAAGATGCGGGCGGGGTCCTGTTTGGCGAGGAACTGCTCGCGCACCTGGTCGGCAAAGCTAGCGAGCAGGTCATCAGGCACGCCGAGCTGGCGACCATAGGAGGGCAAATCCATTGTGTCCAGGGCTTCCAGGTCTGCCGGGGTGGGGTGCAGGTGCAGGCCCAGGCGGTCACCAGCTTCTGCCGCAAAGCTGAGCATATCGCCCAGGGTATCCCCCAGAACACCGTCAAAATCGAAGAGGGTCAGTTGGGACAAGGTATGATCCTATCATCAGGGATTGAAATTGAGCTATAGCATTTCATTTCGAGTATCTTCACAGTGCAAGGCGTATTTCATTTAGCAAGAAACCTGTCATTGCGAAGTGGCGTACTTCGCCGCTGAAGCAATCTCCTGAAAAGCCATCAGGTTGCTTCGCCAGAGAACGGCTCACAACGACAGGCCAGTCTCTTAGCAACCCGTTTAAGCGCTGATCACGCGTTGCATGCCTACCTCAGCCTTAGGGGCGATGCGCAGCAGGTTGGCTAGGATGGTCTCGTGGTGGGCATGGACCCTCTCCGCCAGGATACCCGGCGGGACGTAGGTGACATACAGCCCAGTCTGGGTGGCCGGGGTGATGGCAGTGCGCTGATCGGGGCCGTAGATCACCGTGCAGACTACGCCCTGATCGTCGCGCATGAGCATGTCGCCTGCAGGTACCTGCTTGACCGCCCCGCCCAGCTGGATGATCTGCTCGCCGCCAGCTGAAGCCTGGATCAGGGATTTCCCAGACAGTCGCTCAGCATCGTGGGAGGCAGTCAGCAGGTGGGTCTCCAGCTCGGCAGCAAAGCAGGCATCCACCAGGGGGTTGACCGCCGGCAGGGATCTGCCGCCCAGCACGGATTCCAGCTGAAGCAGGACATGGTAGGTCTTATTGAAGCGCTTGTAGTAGGTTTTGTATGCGCTGAGCACTTCGTTCTGCAGCAGCATGGGTCGGTCATAGCCGGCGTACCGGCTGCGCAGGCGGGCTTCCACTTCGCGCTTGTGCTCTTCCAGGGCTGGGCTGGGTCGACGATTATCGACGCCGCCGACCAGGAGCAAGCCGATCTGCCCGCCGGGGAATGCCTGGCGCCAGCCGGGGGTGACCTCGATCTCGCACGGGATCATGCCGGCTTCCTGGCTTCGCTTGACCACAGCACCCGCAGGGCGGCGATAGACGGCAGGTGGATGATCTCGTGCAGGGCGAAATAGCTGGCTTGCTGGCGCACGGTGACCGCACCAAACTCCTGGTGGCGGCCCATGCGCCACCAGTCCGAGAGGGGGATCGCTTCCAGGCGGGACAGGGTGGATCGGCGCGAGGCGGTATAGTCCGCCAGGATCTCGTGGGTGGAGGCGGGGCGCTCTTTCTCGTTGGTCGCCCAGTCGAAGACTGCCAGGGATTTGAGCAGCGGGTCCTCTTGCTCCAGCATCAGGTTGATGCGGAACTGCAGGACGCGCTGAGCGTCGAACAGGTGGGTCAGGATGTTGCGAATCGACCAGCCGCCATCCGGGGCGGGGCTGGAGAGCTGGCTTTCACTCAGCCCGTCGACCAGGGCGGCGACGTCCACCGGCGTCTGGCGCAGCTTACCCAGGGCGGCGTAGGGATCGAGGGCGTCCAGCCAGTAGACCGGCTTGTGATGCTGGAAGGTGCTCGACCAGGCGCCGCAAGTGGGGCAGCTGGCAGCCGGTCTGACCCAGCTGACGTAGCCGCATGCCCGGCAGATGTACGGGTCGGGCGTCTCTTCGATCTGCGGCAGGCGTCCTTCGGACATGGCAGCCACACCGCGCTGCATCCCCGCCACCAGCTGCGGGTCGATGCCCAGGCGGGTGTAGGCGGAGATGGTGCGCATCGTCTCGCCAGCCAGCTCCGGCCGGTGCCCGGATAGCTCCAGCTGGAAGGCGTGCTGGCGGATGAGGGCATCGCAGGCTGCCCGCACCAGCTTCGCCAGGTTATACTGGCCTTCTTCCTCCAGGCGGGCAGCCAGGGCGAAGGCGTGGATCAGGGTTTCCCAATTCTCGCGCTCTTTA
>JBFYSV010000255.1:0-6956 GCA_041301185.1 Anaerolineae bacterium | reverse complement strand
ATGGCTGGTTGCGTCTGGCGCTCGTCTTGAGGATTAGTAATCGAAGCTCTGTTCCATCTTCTCCATAACCTGATCGATGCTGAAGCTGGCCGGCTTCATCCGCGGCGGGAATTCCTGGAAGGTTGCCAGGAATTGCCGGACCAGGAACTGGGCGGCATAGGTCAGGTAAACCCGGTCAATCATCCAATCCCAATAAGTGTTGGAAGTGATGTCCGCCCGCTCGAAGGGATCGGTGCGCAGGTTGAAGATCTTGGGCACGCGCAGGAAGACGAATGGCTCGGCCCAGATCATGACGGTGCCCTGGACACGCTGCTCGGCAAAGACAAACTTCCAGTTGTCGTAGCGCAGCCCAACCAGGTCACCATCATCCGAGAAGTAGATAATGCCCTGTCGCGGACCTTTCTCCACCTGTCCGGTAAAGTGGGGCAGGAAGTTGTAGCCGTCGATGTGCACCTTGAAGGTCTTATCTCCTACTTTGTATCCCACCTTCAGCTTCTCGGAGACTTCAGCATCCCCTGCGGCTGCCAACAGGGTAGGCAGCCAATCGGTGTGACTGATGATTTCGTTGGAAACCGTACCCGCTTTGATCTTACCCGGCCAGCGCACCATTTCCGGGACGCGGAAGGCGCCCTCCCAGTTGGAGTTTTTCTCGTTGCGGAAGGGGGTCATGGCGCCATCCGGCCAGGTGTTCATGTGCGGGCCATTGTCGGTGCTGTACATGACGATGGTGTCCTCGGTGATGCCCAGATCATCCAGCATGTCGAGCATCTGCCCCACCTGCTTGTCATGCTCCACCATCACGTCGTGGTAGAAGGACTGCCAGCGCCCAGCCTGCCCCAGGACTTCTTCCGGCGGGTGGACGCGGAAATGCATCCAGGTGGTGTTGACCCAGACGAAGAATGGTTGTTCTTTTGCATGGGCTTGCTTGATGAAATCCTGCGCAGCGGCGATAAACTCGGTATCGCAGGTCTCCATGCGCTTCCTGGTCAGCGGGCCGGCATCCTCGATCTTCTGCTTGCCGACGCGTCCCCAGCGCGGCTGCTCGGTGGGATCATCCTCTTCGGTCGCCCAGGAATGAATCATGCCGCGCGGGCCAAAGATCTTCTTGAAATTGGGGAAATCCGCCTCCGGGGGATAATCCACGTGCTCTGGCTCTTCTTCGGCATTCAAATGATAGAGGGAACCGAAAAATTCGTCGAAGCCGTGGACGGTGGGCAAGTATTTGTTGAGATCGCCAAAGTGGTTCTTACCAAACTGACCGGTGGTGTAGCCCAGCGGCTTGAGCAGCTCTGCGATGGTGGCATCTTCGGCTTGAAGCCCAATGTCGGCACCGGGCATGCCGACTTTGGTGAGACCGGTGCGGTAGGGATTTTGCCCGGTGATGAAGGCAGACCGTCCGGCGGTGCAGCTCTGCTGACCGTACGAATCGGTGAAGCGCATGCCTTCGTTGGCAATCCGGTCGATGTTGGGGGTGCGGTAGCCCATCAACCCATCGCTGTAACAGCTCAGGTTGGTGATGCCGATGTCATCGCCCCAGATGATAAGGATATTGGGTTTTCCGTTTGGCATAATCTGTACTCCTTTAGAGACTTCAATAAAATAGATATTTGATAGCTCAGTCCTCAGTGATTGCTTGAGCAGTCAGGTTTGGCTGAGAGCTATCGACTATTTCTCGGTTGATTGTGGATCGTGCTTGGGGAGGGGGCAATGTCCCTATCTGTGGGCTGGCAGGTGGACGCCCGTGACATTGCCTATACTTCAATCCGCTGCCGCAGGGACAGGGATCCAGGCGATGCACGCCGGTAAATGTTCGCTCCAGGATTTCCATTACCTCCTTTGCTTCACGGCCGCGCCGGTATAAACCAGACATGAGCTTCATGGGAAAACTGATGTGATGGAAAAACTCTTTGAATCCCACGCAAAGGTAGTTAAGCCCTGGTTCTCCGTCGGGTGCCAGAATAAATCGGTTCTTGGGGCACTCCCCATGGCAGGCGAAGCGCACATCACATTCCAGACAATAACGCGGCAAGCTATCTCGCTTATCCAGCCCGAATTTGTGCTGTTGGGGCGATGCCACCAGCTCAATCATGTGCTCTTTTTCGATATTGCCCAGCAGGTAGTTTGGCTCCACAAAGTGGTCGCAGGAGTAGAGGTCGCCATTGTGTTCTATTGCCAGACCCGTCCCACAGGTTTCATTGAAAACGCACATACCAGAAGTAGGCTTGCCCAGCCAGTTGCGTAAGGTCGCCTCAAAGGTCTGCACGAAGACACTGCCTACATCATGCTGCACCCATTCGTCAAAGATGGCGCACAGGAACCAACCGAACTGATCTGGCAGCACTGAGCGCTCCGAAACGGTTGACCCCTCCTGGTAAAGGGTCAGTCCATCGGCGTTGATCCGTTCAACAACAGGGATGAACTGCATCCAGTCTGCGCCAACCTCATCCCGCAGAAAGCGGTAGACCTCCAATGGATAATCACCATTTACGCGATTAATCGTGGTCAGCACGTTGTACTCAACGCCGTGTTTCTGCAGCAACCGCAGTCCGCGCATTACTTTATCGAAGGTTGGCTTACCGCCCTTGTCCAGGCGATAAATGTCATGCAACTCGCGCGGCCCGTCCAGGCTGATGCCGATCAGGAAATCATGCTCTTTGAAGAAGGCTGCCCACTCGTCGTCCAACAGCGTGCCGTTGGTTTGCATGGTGTGCAGAAAAGTCATGCCGGGACGGCGGTATTTCTCTGCCAGCACCATCGCCCGACGGTAGAAATCCAGCCCCATCAAAGTGGGCTCGCCACCCTGCCAGGCAATGTTCACCGTGTCCTCCTGGTGCGCTTCGATGAGCTGGCGAATGTACTGTTCCAACAACGAGTCGCTCATGCGGAACTTGCTGCCGGGATACAGCACCTCCTTATCCAGGAAGAAGCAGTAGGCACAATCCAGGTTGCAGGTTGCGCCGGTAGGTTTTGCCAACAGATGGAAGGCGGGCGGAGCGCCGGAGGGTCGTGGGGGAATAGTGGGGGAAACGGTCATTGGGTAAGCGGCCTTTCAGCATTGGGATTACTCGATCGATCCATTTCAATGCGTTCGACGGTCAAGATCACCCTGCCCAGGTCGGTCAGTAAGTCCAGCAAACCGGAAAGCGCGGTTTGATCCGCAAGCCACCCACTGATTTGGGTTACCTGAAGATAATTTCCCCAGGGATTGATCGAGATTTCCAGGCCTTCAAGATGTTCGAGCCAGCATATATCGAGCATCCCAACGATCCGGATCTGGTAAAGTCCGGGGCTGTCAAACAAATAATTACCTGAGGTATTTTCTGGCACTGGCACCTCCTCGTATACGCCAAGTATACCCGGGTGAACCGACCCGGTCTTGAAAGAAAATGTTTTATTTTTATTCTATTTGACCTGGGGAATGCGAAAGTTCAGGGGTGGTGCAGGCTTGTGAGGATGCCGAGCTCTTTGGCTCTGGCAACAGCCTGGCGCTTGTTGGCTACATTCAATTTGCGATAGATGTGATGGGTGTGCTGCTGGACCGTGCTCGGGGAGATAACCAGCCTGGCTGAAATTTCGTTGATACTCAGCCGCTCAGCCAGCAGTTCCAGCACTTCATGCTCGCGCTCGGTCAGCAGCGTATTGATCTCGCGAAGATTTGGAGACGCAATATTGGGATTGGCTGGCAGCAAAAATGCGGCGATGATCGAATCGAGGTACTCTCCAAGGTCTGGCTCATTCTTCATCTGCGCAGCAACCTCCTGGAGGAGGTTGAGTATTTCCGGACCTCGGATCACGAAGGAATGGATAAAACCGCCCGGACGGCCCAGGCGCAGCGCCCGCAGCAGGGCTTGTTGCGCCGCGGCGCTATCACCCTGCCTGGCGAGCCACACAGCACGCATCGACAGCACGCGAAGCAATGTGAAGTTATTGTAGGTACGTTCAGCAAATTCCTCGATCTCATCCAGGAACTGATCTACCAACCGACTGGCCTCAGATCCGCTAGTATCCATCAGGATTTTGATCTTGTAGATATGGGGAACGTGATACCAGACGATTGCCTGCTCGACCACCGGGGTATAAAACGATTCTGCCCAACGGCGCGCCTCCATGCGATCGCCGTGCTGCAGTTTCAACCAGGCAGTCACAGCCATCACCGGTTGAGGCATGTCTGTGATTTGATCGCTAAAAAGCTCTTGGATTGAATCAAGCGATTGTTGAGCTAAGTCGTGACAACCCAGAATTTGCTGCACAAACACATAGCCCAGTATGCTCTCCAGGGAGCAAAACAGATTCGATGTGAAGCGCTGGTCCACCACCAGTTGATAATACTTGGCGGCGAGCTCTAGCTGGTTCCATTCCTGATAGATCCGCCCCAGCAGGTAATAGCCCCAGCCCTGCATGAGCAGCAAGTTGAAGGTGAGCGTATTACGCACCATCTGTTCCGCCGTTTGACGGCAGAGCTCCAGCTCTCCTTGCAGCAGATGGATAACCGCGAGAGTGAACAGCAGGCGTGCACCGTATGTCGTTCCCGCTTCCTGAAGGCTGTCAAAGGCTTGCTTAAACAACTCGACTACCTGGTGATAATGCCCCTCCATGAACATCGATAATCCCCGGTAGATCATGGCAGTGCCGCGGGCAAACATCCAAACCTCTGGTAGGGCATCCACCGCCTGGCGGGAGAGCGACATTGCCTGGCTGCCCTGGTTGGTCCAGTAGAGATAGACGGTCTCTAACGCCCAGACATGCGCCTGGATGGTCCTATGCGGAATGATTTCAAACCCGGGTGAAGAAACGCCGATATCGCTGAGTTCACCCTGCGGCAAGGCAGCATCCAGCATGGCCTGGATCCTGGCGGTCAGCATGTGTATCTGCGCCACCCGCAGGCCGATATGCGCTACCCAGGCTTGCATTAATAACAGCCCGGGACGGGTGGCGATAAAATCTTCAGGAAAATACTCCAGGCGGCGCCTGATCCCCAGAAAATCCTCGCGGTTTTGCAGATCGCAGAACTGGCTTTCCACCAGCTGCGCCGCGCCAACCCAATCTCGCACCGCCAGCAGCTGACTCAGTGCTTCGTCTACTTGCCCATTACGGACCAGCCAGGCGGCCGCGCGGCGGTGGTAGGCGGCAATTTGATCGGGAGGGTAGTAAAGGCGCTGGCGCGAAAGCAGCATCTGGCGAAACAGGTGATGATAGCGGTACCAGGTGCGCCGGGTATCCAGGGAGGTCAGGAAGAGCTGGGCATCTTCGATGTGTTCCAGCAGCGCCTGTATCTCACCTTCGCTTTGCGTGAAGTCAAACACTACGGATAACATGGATGAACAGAACTGGCTGAAAGTGGCTGTTTTGAGCAGAAAGTCCCGGATTTCGTCAGGCTGGTAGCTAAATACCTGGTCGAGCAAGTAATCGCTCACCTGCCTGTCCGATCCGTCCAGAAGTGCAATCAGATCTTCTGGTTGAGCCGCCTCGCGCAAGCTGATCGCAGCCAGGGTTAATCCGGCTGCCCAGCCTTCAGTCTTCACCAGCAAGTGGTTTATGGCCTCAGCGCTCAAGGGAACACGAATAGAACGCTGAAAATATGCAGAAGCTTCGGACCCCGTAAAGCGCAAATCAGCTGTTTTGATTTCAACAACCTTGTCTTGAATTATTAATCGGCTGAACGACAGGGACGGGCTGCGCCGGGCGGAGAGGATCAGGTGCAGGGAAAGTGGCGCGTAGCGCAGCACATCTGCGAGCAGCAAATCGATCGATGGATTCCCGACAAGGTGATAATCGTCCAGAGTCAAGATAAAGGGTGTGTCCTCCAATAGCTCCAGATCTTCAATCAGCGTGCTTGCCCATATGGCTAGCGGCACGGTTACCTGAGCGTGTAGTAGAGCAGCAGTCTTGTGCAAACAAACCGGGAAGAGCTGGCGCAGTGCAGCCACAACCCCGGACAGAAACGTGGGGATTACCTGGTCATTTTCATCCAGCTGCAGCCAGGCGTTGGGCAACGGGCAGCGATCCAGCCATTGGGTCAGCAGGGTAGTCTTCCCAAACCCAGCCGGGGCAGAGATCAGCGCGACGGGTTTCTGGAGGACCTGATCAAGCTGCTCCAGCAGTCGTGTCCGTTCGATCCATCCGGCGATGGCGTGCGGTCGACGAAGCTTTTCTCGTGGGATTTCAGGTTGGTATTCTGTCATGGTTCATAACGCGATAAGAGACTGTTATCGTCTAGCCAATGTTTCGCATAAAGTCACCTTGCATTTTCAGTGAATTGGATCGTGATTACGCGGTTCAGGGAAAAATCGGGGGTGTTTGGGCGGGCGACGCATGCCCAAACACCCCCATCCTCTCACCACTGCGTAAGTCCTAATTGTTAAAATTATAATCTGGATCGAATTATTTACAAAAAATGAATTTTGTTACTCATAGTGCTTATTGCTTTTTCCTGTATTGTCAGATGTTTGTGTGACATCTAATACCATCGCCAGTTTCCTCTTTGCTATAAACGCAAGCAAACGAAAACTCCTATACTGCCGGATATAGGAGCTCTTAGTAATTCACGGCCATTTTTTGGGTTGTCAGCGCCCCTGGCGGGCTTCGAACCCACAACCTACTGCTTAGAAGAGAAGATGTATTCGTATCAAACGTAAAAAATCACCATTCACTGTGTCAGTTAGGTCGAATCTGACCGTTTGGTGGATATTTCCCGCTCAATTTCGGATCCTGATCTCCCATATATCCACTCTATCCAAAGATTACGAGCTTGTTTGTCTTACTATTGTCCTACTTTGTCAGCCATCATTTCGGCAACGACCCTCCCCGCAGGATAATTCAACTAATGTCCCCTTCTGCTTCGAATAGAATACCATTTGGTTGAGAGAACCCCATTCCGCTACTCCTACGCGTCGATATTTGGAAGTGGCTTCATTCGTATTCGAGTATCTTCAATAACACTAAAATGACCCGCCCAG
>JBFYSV010000254.1:0-6241 GCA_041301185.1 Anaerolineae bacterium | reverse complement strand
GGGGGTGTTTTGGGGGGGCCCCCCCCCCCCAAAACTCCCCCATACTCCCACCAACTGCGTGAGTCCTAAGTTGTTAGATTTAGATCATAGGATATGCTTGCGCCTGACGATTATCACCATTAATGCTATGGGTAACATTCCCAAAGGGATCAGACCACCCAGGCACGGGAAAGCATTCCCTGCGGATGGATCACCGGATGATCCTCCGCTCTCCCGGGTTGGCTCTGGGTTGATGCCAGGTGCAATCGTCGGTTCCTGCTGAGCAGCGATGGTCGGGATCAGGGACAGATCCTGGGGATCCACGCTTGCACCGGCATCAACCACCTCATAAGCTCTTCCCTGGGAAAGGGCGATCACGCGGATTCCCACGGCAAAGCCTGTCGCTAATTCTGGGCGTGCATTCACCAGGCTGATATATTCCTCAGACAGGAAAGGTACTTTGATCGTTTCCATCGTATCCGGATCGAATCCGGTATCCACCCAGACGCCGTCTGCAAACACAAAGGTGCGCGTTCCCACCTGGCGGATACTGCTGGCAGCCTCTGCAGAGGATTGTGCGGGCGCTTCAGCACCCGCCAGAGCGCCCTGGTCAGCGGCTTTTTCTACGGCTTCCTGACCAAACACCGGCGCAGATGGCTCTGCCTGCAGCTGGGAATATTGCTCACCCGCGATGCGCTCTTGCTCAGCTGCTCCCAGCGGCATCTCTTCAGTCACCAGATAGGAGGTGTATGGGGTGACAATTCCATAGCGGATGCTCAACCTCACGATCTGGTCAATTGTCTCCTGGTTTGGTCCCTGCAAGCGCACCAGGTTCAGCAGGTGACCGATTTTACGGGTTGCCCACAGGCGGGGCAGCGCCTGCGAGCTTTCACCAGGGTCAGAGCTACGAACGAACTCCTGTTCGCTGAAGCGAAATGTCTGGGTTTCCCCGTCAAGTCGGCCTCTCAAGATGACATCCGTCTTGCCTGGCTGGCTATAGCGCCCAACAACAACAATTTGCGATCCAGCAAAAAGGTCGGGAAGCGGGCTGGGATATATGTCATACGCCTGAGCATCTCCCAGATCCAGCTCGAGATCGGTCATCACCGGAGAGCTTACCCGGGCGTAAAAAGCCGAAAGAACCTCATCTAACTGCTCGCCAGGCGTCACGTAGGTGCTGGTGCCATGGTGCGCCTGAGCGAGGGAGTCCAGCAAAAAGGTGTCCACGTCGTAGCCTACTCCGAATGCGAACAAACGCAAGTTATCCGGTGCAGAATCTGCCAGGTTATCCAGGATCTGCTGGCTATCCACAACCCCTTCTGTCGGCAATCCATCCGTTAAGAATATCAGATATGTAGGGCGTTCAGCATCTACGATTGCTGCAGCTTCCAACAAAGCCCGGTTGATATCCGTGCTGCCTTGGGCGCCCAAACGATCCACCCAAACAGCTGCCTCGCTCGCTTCAGAAGCCGGGCGCAGATGGTCCGCATAGCTCTCCAGTCCGGTGCTGAAGGCGATTACATTGAAACGATCTTCCGGGTTTAGCTGTTTCAGGATGTAACCCAATGCCTGGCGCGCTTGCTGGAATTTCTCACCTTCCATGCTGCCAGAGCGATCCAGCACCAGGATCACATCCTTGGGAACAGCTTCCTGCTCGGCATCCGGGCGGGGTGCCAGCAAGAGCAGGAAGAATCCATCGGTATCCTGCGGGTCATTCGTATCCCGGTAAGTCACCAGGTGGAAGGCTTGCTCCTCACCTAATGAATAATACAAAGCAAAATCAGTGTCTGGCAGAAGGTCGTGACCTTCATACCCGGCACTGACCTGGTAGTTACTTTGCCTGTCCACAGCTACCGGATGGCTGGGCGAGTAGACCGCCCGGACCGGCACACTGGATGAGCTGATCTCCACACTGATGGTTACCTCCTCCAAAGGCATAACAGAGAATTTCTCTGTGCTTAGCGGATAGGTGTAACGTACTAAACCGTTATCTGCCGTCAGAACCTGGCTGTATTCCAACTCAACTCGGCGCTCTCCTTGAGGTGGGATCGGAAAAATGCGCGCCTGCACCGCACCTCGTCCGGAGTATTCCAGCAGCGCCGGGTCGCGCAGGCTATAGACGATCTCCTCGTAAGTGCGGCGAGCCTGCTCGGCATCCAGGATTTTTCCTTCCACCGGCTCACCATCTACCCACAGGGTAAAAGCCGTGACAACTGCATCCGCGGGCAGCGGAAAGAGATACGTCCCCTCCACCTGCCAGTCATTTGGATTGTAGAAGACCTGGTCAACATGCGTGACGGCGATCTGGTCATGAATGGTTACCTCCACGCGATGGTAGCGAATGGCAAGCTGGGCAATCGGCGGGTGCGGCGGGCACGGGTGCGGTCCGGGGCAGGGAATGGGCAGGCAGGGACCCGGGTCGCAAATGGGTGGTTCGGGAACAATGATGCCGTCTGCTCGCGCCGGAGCCGGGATCACGAAAGCCAGTGCCAGGAAAAAAACGAGGAGGGAAAGTTTTGCTTTCATTGTCATCTCCAATTTATCTCAAACCAGTTTCGACCATCAAGGACAAGACGTCAGAAGTTATCGCCAGGTTCCCGGTATATCGGTTCATCGGGAGTTGCCGTTACAGACGGCAGATGTGGGTATGATAGGGATGGTATAATTCGTAGGCACTGATCGGGCACAAAGGTCACAAGCTGGCTGAGTGAACTTTGTGCCTTTGTGATGATAATAAGAAGAATGTGGTCATTGATATGCTGGATAAACTTGTAGGAATAGAGACCCGTTACGAGGAAATCAATCAGTTGCTGATGGAGGTTGGCAACGACTACCAGCGCGCCGCTGAGCTGGGAATGGAGCGCGCTGAGCTGGAGCCCATGGTGAATAAAGCCCAGCAATACCGCCAGGCGCTGGCTCGGATGGAAGAAGCCCACTCTCTATTGGAGACCGATGATAGCGAGCTGCTTTTGCTGGCTGAAGCCGAGATTGCGGAGCTTGAACCCCTACTGGTTAGATTGGCAAGTGAGATCAAGGCAATGCTGCTGCCCAAAGACCGCCGCGATGATCGCAGCGTGATTATGGAAATCCGCGCCGGCACAGGCGGCGATGAAGCCGCCCTGTTCGCTGCCGATCTGTTTCGTATGTACAGCCGTTACGCGGAGAACCGTAACTGGTCTGTGGAGATCCTATCTGCCAGTGACATCGGGATTGGCGGCTACAAAGAGGTTATTTTTCTGGTCAAAGGTCGCGGAGCATATTCGCGTTTGAAGTACGAATCGGGCGTCCACCGGGTGCAACGCGTGCCTGTGACCGAATCTCAGGGGCGAATCCACACCTCTACCGCTACTGTAGCTGTGCTTGCAGAAGTAGCCGAAGTCGAGATCGACATTCCGGATAGCGATATTCGGATGGATGTGTATAAATCTGCCGGAGCAGGTGGTCAGAATGTGCAAAAAAACGCCACCGCGGTACGTATTACCCACATTCCAACCGGCATGGTGGTACAGTGCCAGGATGAGCGCTCCCAGCTCCAAAACCGAACGCGGGCGATGAGCATCCTCCGCGCCCGCCTGTACGAGATCGAGGAAGAAAAACGCAGGCAGGAAGTCGATGATGCGCGCCGCTCCCAGGTAGGCACTGGCGAGCGCTCTGAAAAAATCCGTACCTACAACTACCCGCAGTCGCGAGTAACCGACCATCGCATCAACATCTCCAATTACAACCTGCCGGTGGTAATGGAAGGTGCAATCGACGAGTTCATTGATGAGCTGGCGACGCGCGACGAATCCGAGCGGCTGGCAGCCGTTGGGTTGGAAACCTGATCAGGATACCTGGCGGGGGAGCATCTCCAGCCCACTTCTTCGCGAAGCTTAAATGCCAGTAAGAATCCAGACCACACTCGAATCCTCCCAAAGAAGACTGGCTTCACACAGCGAGTCTGCCGGGCTGGACGTGCAGGTTCTGCTGGCGCATATCCTCGGGAAACCGCGCGTCTGGATCCTGGCACACCCGGAATACCCTTTGACCGCCAAGCAAGAGATCGATTTCTTGCAAGTATTAGCGCGGCTGGAGGCTGGCGAGCCGTTGCCGTATCTCCTGGGACACTGGGAGTTTTTCGGGCTGGACTTCACCGTCAATCCTGCCGTCCTCATTCCCCGCCCGGAGACAGAGCTGCTGGTGGAGCACGCCCTGGATTGGCTGGCAAAGCACCCCAAGAGAAGGAAAGCCCTGGAGGTTGGCACGGGTTCAGGCTGCATCGCGGTTGCCCTGGCAAGCCGGGTGCCCGACCTGCACCTCCTGGCAGTAGATATCTCGATGCCCGCATTGCGGGTTGCCAGTGAGAATCTCTCCCGCCACCACCTGGAAAAACGAATCACCCTGGCGCAAACCGATCTCCTCGGAGGTCTCCATCCCGACTCGCATAATCGCTTCGACCTGGTAGCAGCAAACCTGCCCTATATTCCTGAAACTGCACTGGCTTTATTGTCAGCCTTGCGCTACGAGCCGCGCATCGGATTATCCGGCGGTGCGGGAGGCACTGCTCTGGTTGAGCGCCTGTTAAACGATATACCCGAGGTAATCGCCCCAGGCGGGCTATTGCTGCTGGAGATCGAAGCTACAATCGGCGCGGCCGTCCAAGAACTGGTTCAATCGCGGCTGCCAGGCTGCATGGCCCAGGTGCTCCCTGACCTAGCCGGGCATGACCGACTGGTGATCGCTCAGATTTGAGTCCGCTTAATATTCTCCCCTTCTGCCATTAATAACTGCTTAGAGTTTGCCCGGGTTGACAATCTAATCCACTGGCAGGCTCGTAATATGTGGTATAAACCATCCCAATCAAAAATCCGAGAGGACAATATGGGTAAAATATCGCTTATTTTAACAGTACTTGCATTCCTCCCGGTTGCTTGCAGCAGCCAGGCTGCAACCCAGGTTCCCCTTCCAGAAGCTGTTGAGCCAACCGTCGCGGTCTCATCACCGACTGATGCACCTGTCGCAACCGAAGTGTCCGCTCCACAGCCCGCTGCAACCGAGGTTACGCCGAGTGAACCAACCGCTGAAGCTGCTCCCCCGACAGCGGGTCTCGTCACCTACAAGATCGTCCCCGGCGAGTCGCAGCTTCAGTATGAAGTTGGCGAGGTATTCCTCAACGAGAACAACCGCTTCGCAGTTGCGATCGGGGTGACCCCCCAGGTAGCAGGGGAGATCAGCCTTGACCTGGCAGCCCCGCAGAACAGCAGCCTGGGCACCTTAACAGCAGACATCAGCCAATTTAAATCGGATAGCGGCCGCCGAGACAATGCAATTCGCGGCAGATTCATCGAAACAGAGCGCTACCCAACGGTAACGTTTGTCCCCACCTCAATCGAAGGGCTGCCAGAGAGCTACCAGGAAGGGCAAGACTTACCCTTGAAGATCACCGGCGACTTGACCATCCGGGAGAAAACCCTGCCTGTCACCTTTGATGCCCTCGTCCGCCTGGAAGGCAACCAGCTTACCGGGCAGGCAACCACCACTATCTTGATGAGCGATTTCGAGTTTGGCCCGATCAGCATCGCCGGGATCCTCAAGACCGAGGATGAGGCGAAGATCACTCTGACCATCGTTGCCCGCCCATAAAACCGGCACGCTGCAGCGTTCCTTGCACCGCAAATTCCACCGGCAGGAGCGCTGCGTATCCATCTCTTCTCGTACTATAATAAAGGCTGGCTGAATTTGCAGCTTTGCGACGGCGCACTGACCCGATCAGGCGCTCATCTTAAGCAGGTTCAGCCAGCCGAACCATGTTCCTTTATCTTTCCAAACTGCTCCCGCCCCTGGTTTATCCGGTTGGGCTGATCACAATCCTCATCTTGATCGCCCTGCTTTCTGCCCGGCGTCCGAGGTTACAACGCCTCAGCCTGGTGCTCGCCCTCGGCGTGCTACTTATTGCCGGGAATCGCTGGGTCGCGGATGGTCTGGTACGCTCGCTAGAGTGGCAGTACCTGCCCGCCGGCGATATCCCCAAAGCCGATGCCATTGTCTTGCTGGGAGGAGGCACCCTTTCCGCCGAACCACCAAGAACCATGGTCGAGCTGACCAGCGCCGGAGACCGCGTGCTCTATGCTGCCGAGCTTTACCGGCAAGGCAAAGCTGAGCATATCCTGGTCAGTGGCGGCGGGATCGATTGGATATCCAAAGAGGCTTCGCCAGCAGAGGAGATGGCAACCCTGCTGGAGCTATTCCAAGTTCCTTCAAAAGCGATCCTGCTGGAGCCCAA
>JBFYSV010000252.1:0-49905 GCA_041301185.1 Anaerolineae bacterium | reverse complement strand
AATCCAGAATGGACAATGCTGGCAGGCAGTCTATCTGCGGAAAAAGTTGGTAATAAAAAACCACAAATTGGCAGGACGTTCTGCCAGGCGGCGGGTGAAGTAGGGGTACCATTCGGTGCCGTACGGCACGTACACGCGCACCGGATACCCTTGTGCAACCAGCTCCTCCTGCAAATCCCGCCGGATGCCATGCAACATCTGGAACTCAAGCGCCTTCTGGGGCAACCCAATTTGACGCGCATACTGCCTGGCGTTTTCTACCCGGCGCTCATCATGGGTTGCTAATGCCGGCAGAGGCGGAAAGCACCCATCGAGGCGCGCCAGCGGGCTGCCAGCTGACTGCGAGCCATCCATTAGCATCCTTGCCAGCCGGTCGAAACTGGTGTCCACATCCGCCTTGCGAGGGTAGGCAATTTCATCCGGCTCTTTGTACGCGCCCTTGCACAGCCGGACGTACCCACCATCTTGCGCAAGCTGGCGGATATCCTCTTCGCTGCGATAGAGATAGGATTGTATCACTACTCCCACATTATCAAAACCAAGCCCATCTCGCATCCGGCGGTACAGCTCCAGGGTTTTATCTACCCAGGGCGAATCTTCCATATCAATCCTAACGAATATCCCCATCTCCTTGGCGCGTTTCAGGATTTGCTCAAGATTTTCCCTGCACAAAGCCTCATCTACCTTAATCCCTATCTGGGTCAGTTTGATGGAGACGTTCGACTTCACCCCGGATTGGTGGATACATTCCAGGATTTCAAGAATATCCCTGGTCGCACGCCGGGCGTTCTCCGGTGTGTCGGTATGCTCGCCCAGGTGGTCCAGGGTTGCGGTAATGCCTTTCTGGTTCAACCCCTGCACGACCCGGATGGCATCCTGCAGGGTTTCTCCAGCAACAAACCTGGATGCCGCCCGCCAGGCAAATGACCAGCTTGTCACAATCTTACGCGCCCATTCAGCCTTGGAAAGATAGATCAATATTGAACGCAGCATGTTTGTAGTTCCTGATGTGAAGTGGTTGATCGTTATGAAATTAGGGGATTCCAGGGCTTCAACTAACTGCATGAGTCCCGTCTTTTTCAGTCATTTTAGCATAAAACCTATTTTCCGACTCCAAGAAGCACCAGGAGTTGCAAGATATTTGCCTGGCACAATTCTTGCAACAAGTTATAATCAATCTCATAAGTCGAGGCGTTCTGATGATCCTACAATCCCAATCCACTCTCCTGCGCCCTATCACCACAGCCCACCTGGCGCAAACCATGACTCTGATGGGCTTGACAGCTCTGGAGCTGCGCCAAAAGATCGAGGCAGAGCTTGCCTCCAACCCGGCGCTGGAGCTCAGCGAAGACCACTTCTGCCCCTCTTGCCATCGCCGCCTGCCCTATTCAGGGCTGTGCCCCCTGTGCAGCCGCCCCCAGGGAGTGTCCGCCGAGGAACCGATCGTATTTGTTTCCTCGCGGGATGATTTCTATCCCAGCAGCGGCAGAGTAGCTCCGGAAGATATGCCGGATGAGGAGATTGGCGCCGAGGTTGATGATTTGCCGCGCTTTGTCCTGCGCCAGATCGCTCCAGAGCTGCCCCCGGAAGACAGGGCTATCGCAGCCCATATCCTCACCAGCCTGGATGAAGACGGCCTTTTGCGCATCCCCTTAGTGGAGATTGCCCACTACCACCACGTGCTACCGTCCCGCGTCCTAAGCGTGCTGCGCATGATCCAGCGTGCAGAGCCGGTCGGCGTTGGCTCCCCCTCTCCGCAGGACGCTCTCCTGGTGCAATTGGAGATCCTGTCAGAGTCCGGACCGGTTCCCCCTCTGGCAGCCCAGGCGATCATCCAGGGAATGGACTTACTCAGCCGGCACCAGTATATCGAGCTGGGTAAGCGCCTGGGCATACCCACCCTCGCAGCCCGGCAAATCGCCGAGTTCATCAGCGAGAATCTCAACCCCTACCCGGCTCGGGCGCATTGGGGCGATATTCACCAATCTGCCGAGCCAACAAACGATGTGTACACCATCCCGGATGTGATCATTTCCCGCCTGAACGATACGCTAAATAGTCCCCTGGTGGTGGAGGTGATCTCGCCCTTGATCGGGAAATTGCGCATCAACCCCCTGTTCCGCCAGTCGCTCAGCCAGGCTCCCACCGATAAGGTCGACCAATGGCAGAAGGACATCGAGCAAGCCCAATTGCTCATCAAATGTATCCAGCAACGCGACCATACCATGGTGCGCCTGATGCAGCGCCTGGCATCGATCCAGCGCGGTTTCATCCTGAATGGCGATGCCTACCTGGCACCGATCACCCGCGCCAGCCTGGCGATCGAGCTGGAAGTGCACGAATCGACAATCTCACGTGCGGTATCGAATAAAGCGGTACAATTGCCGTGGGGCAGGATCATCCCCCTGGCAAAATTCTTCGACCGCAGCCTGCACATCCGCACCGCCCTGCGGGATATCGTTGCCCAGGAAACCAAGCCCCTTACCGATACTCAGATCGCCCGGGCGCTCAAGAAACAGGGTTACCCGATTGCCCGCCGGACAGTGGCAAAATACCGGGCGATGGAAGGCATTTTACCAGCCCACCTGCGAAATCATCAGCGCCAGCCGGGCTCTACGCCTTTATCATACGAAGCAAGATGAAAACTGCCTCCCCCTTCCAAGCTTTCACACGCCTGAAACGCGGCCTCAACCCAGAAGATATTAACAGCATCATTGATCTGCTGCCCACAGCCGCCTTGCTGGTGGACATCTCACAGCAGCGGATATTCCTGGCGAACACCCGGGCATCGGAGTTAAGCGCCTATACCCGCAGCGAGCTTGCCAACTTGCCCCTGCATGAGCTCTTTGCAGAACGCATTTCCCCGGTCGGCTGGCAAGACAACCACCAGGAAGCCGCGCAGCTAACCCTGGTCAGGCGTAATAAATCGAGCCTGGACGTGCAGGTGCGATTTCAGGAGGTTCCCAGCACGGGTCGCTGGTTGCTGGCAACCCTGGAACCATCTATCGATGTTCAGAAACGGCAGGCTGTTCTCCAGCGGCAGATTACCCTGCTGGAAGATTTTTCCACCTTGTCCCAGGTCACGCAGATGCCCAACCTCTCCTCAGCCCTGGAAATGATCCTGGAAAGGGGCCAGGCGCTGAGCGGCGCGCCGATCATGGCAATCTATCAAGCCAATGGTCAAAGCCTTGAGCTGCAGAAGAGCGCCGAACGTGGAGGGGTACTCCCAGACCGGCTACCCTCGCAGGACCTAATCCATTTACATCACCCTCAGCTGTGGCTGCCTGGAAAACGCTCGCATTCCACCCTTCACAGCCTGGCGCGGGCGCGTGGATTTACCTTTATTGCCAGCGCCCCAATCGGTGATCCAAAGGCCCTGATCGGGTTGATTGTCGCGGCAGACTACCAGACCGCACCCAGCGACGATACGCTGGGCATCTTGCAAATGCTCTCCAGCGCGGCGCACAGCGCATTTCAGCATTTCTACCAGGTTGGCAACCTGGTTGTCGAGCAGGAAAAACAACTCCGCTTCCGGCGCTTTGCAGAAGTCGCCCAAAATATTGTTCAAGACAGCCTGATCGTGCTGACCAATAACTTGCAGGTCGTCCGGCTGAATCACGCGGCAGAGCTAGCGCTTGGCTATGCCAGTGACGAGGCAACCGGCTTGCCCGTTGAAAACATCCTGATTGGCACCGAGAACATGCGGCCTGCCCTGAAGATGGCTCAAGACGGAATTCCCACCTTGAACCAGGAAAACACCCGCCTCTACCGCCGGTCTGGTGAGGCATTCCTGGCGCGGGTGAGCACGCTGCCTGTCAAAAACGGCGACCAGGTGGAAGGGATCGTCATCTTGATCCAGGATCTGAGCGATCAGGAGCTTGCCAAAAGCCAGGCCGAGCAGCTAGAGCAGCAAGCCTTGCTGGGAACGGTCACCGCCATCTTCGCCCATGAAGTGCGCAATCCTATCAACAACATCAGCACCGGCTTGCAGTTAATGGCCTATAATCTGGCACCAGATGACCCGCAGCTAGAGCTGATCTCTCGACTGCAGCAGGATTGCGACCGCCTTGAAGAGCTGATGAAATCGGTGCTCTCCTTCTCCAGATCGGCAGAATACGAGATGGAGCCGGTCGACCTGGGATTGCTGATCAGCCGCCTGGTCGAACGCCTGAGACCCCGGCTATCGGCTGCCAATATCCAGTATCACCTGAAACCGGATCAGAACACCCCACTGATCATGGGCAACCCGCGCGCGCTGGAGCAGGTATTCAATAACCTGTTCAATAACGCTATCCAGGCGATGGAGCCCAACGGAGGTATCCTGGCGATCAAGATCCAGCCAGCGGAAACCACCGGCAAACGCAAGTATGCCCTGGTCATTGTTGCGGACAATGGACCGGGGATTCCCAAAGAAAATCTGGACCGCATCTTCCAGCCTTTCTTTACCACCAAGTCGAATGGGACCGGGCTAGGGTTGGCGATTACCCGCCGGATCGTGACCGCCCATAAGGGCATTATCCAGTGTAATAGCTTCCCCGGCGGCACAGTTTTCAATGTGCAAATCCCTGCGCTTGAGCTAACGATAGACGAAAATTAAACGAGGTTCAAAATGAGTTTCAGCGTACTGATTGTGGACGACGAAGAAAACGCCCGCAGCCATATCGGCACATTCCTATCCACCCAGGGCTACGAAGTGTGCGGGGTGGCTACCCTGAGTGAAGCCAAACAGCAAATCGAGCTTGGCGTGGCAGATGTGATCCTGCTCGATGTTGAGCTGCCGGATGGCTACGGGCCTAGCCTGCTGGAGGATACCGCCCGCATGGCAGTGCGCCCTCCGATCATCCTGATCACTGCGTACGGGGATATTGAGATGGCAGTAGGAGCAATGAAAAACGGCGCCCACGACTTCCTGACCAAGCCCATCCAGCTCGCCCAGCTGGAGAAATCGATCCGCCGGGCAGCTGAGATCCTCGCCATGCGCCGTGAGCTGGCCCACCTGCGCAGAACCCAGCACCAGGAGAATGAATACATCGTCGGCAATAATCCCAAAATGAAGGCCGTTTTCGACCTTGCCCAGCGCGCTGCCTCAACATCTGCCTCAGTGCTCATCACCGGAGAATCCGGCACCGGAAAAGAGATCATTGCCAAGGTCGTTCATCGCTCAGGACTGCGCGCTCAAAAACCGTTTATCGACATCAATTGTGCTGCAATCCAATCCACCGTCCTGGAATCCGAGCTGTTCGGGTACGAGCCGGGAGCGTTCACCGGCGCCGAGAAACGCAAGCCAGGCTTAATGGAAGTGGCAGATGGCGGTGTGCTCTTCCTGGACGAGATCTCTTCCATGCCGCTGGATATGCAAGCCAAGCTGCTGCGCGCCCTGGAGGAGCGCTCCTTCCGCCGCGTGGGTGGCACCCACACCTTGCGGGTCGATGTCCAGGTGCTGGCCGCCTCCAACCGCGACCTGCCCGGCATGATGGTTGAAGGCAAATTCCGAGAAGACCTGTATTACCGGTTAAAGGTTGTCGACCTGCACTTGCCCCCTCTGAGGGAGCACAAAGAGGATATCCCTGAGCTGGTTGGGTTGTTCATCCGCAGAAATAATCCCAGCATGGGCCTCAATATCACCGATGTCACTCCGAGGGCCATGCAGGCTCTGATGGAACATAACTGGCCCGGGAATATCCGCGAGCTGCGCAATGTCATCGAGAGGGCAATGCTCTTTTGTGATGATGCCTCAATCGATTTGCCTCACCTACCGAGCGAGATTTCTCACCGTAACGGTGATTGTGCTGACTAATCCAGGGAGTTACCAGATCAGGAAGCTATCCTTCACACACAGCTTCTGACCACCGGGGAAAAAAATACACACCTCGTACGGGATCAACGTGCCGCTTTGTGCAGTAATGGGTTCCAGCACCAGGCGCGTCTGCCCGTCTTCACCCGTAGGGTACATATAATACGTGCGCGTGGTGCCATCCGGAAGCGTCACCACGATATCCGGCTCGACCCCGCTCTGGGGGATATTATTGGTGTACACGCTTACCACAATTTCCTGGTTTTGGTCGCTGGCAACATTTGGAAACGACTCCCACACCTGGATACTGATCAAACCGGCGCTCTGCGGATCGGTATAGATTTCCACCGTGGGTGTAGGACCGTATTGATCAACCGCTTGTTGGGAAGCAGCTTGAGCGCTGCTTTGCTCTGGAGAGCTGCCGGGAGCTGCAGCCGAGCTATCCTGGGGTTGAGTTGGCTGCCCGAGAGGGTTGGGGTAGACGGACTGCCTGGACAGGTTTCGATAATCAAAGCCCAGCTGCGAAGGCCGGATTGCAGGCATGAAGTCCGGCGGGTTCAGGTGTTCTTCCAGGCATAAGTTTTGGAAACATTGGCGGTAGACATTGTCTCTCAACAACCTGCGCTCGCCGATCGGTTGTCCGGAGACCTCCTGCCCGCCATGGCTGGCAATATAATCCATGAAGCCTTGAGAGATATTGTAGCCCTGGCTATCGTCCCGAATGGGGTAAAAATACATGTCCGGCACGTTGCTGGGAACCACCAGTGGCTCAGGCAGCAAGCCCAGTCGTTCGGTGATCGGGCGCAGGAATACTCGCCCGGGTTGGTTGGGATCGGATAACAGCACCACACTCTCGAATACCTGCTCCAGGTAGCCATCTGGGGTCAGATACGCCTCGCTGATCGCAAAGCCGGTGAACCTCGGGTCGAGGCGGGCGACTGCTTCGGCGAATTCCGGCGCAGCCCGGTAGGGTATTTCCGGGATGGCGTTGGAGGGCAATTTCGGCTGGCAGTTCTCTGCACACAGCCACGCCCCGTAGGAAAGCAGACGGACAACCGGCGGGCTCTCA
This sequence comes from Anaerolineae bacterium, assembly GCA_041301185.1. Taxonomy (GTDB): domain Bacteria; phylum Chloroflexota; class Anaerolineae; order Anaerolineales; family UBA4823; genus JAQBDA01. Next base: position 43,042 of record JBFYSV010000252.1, on the reverse strand, counting down.
TCTTCAAGGATATAAAAGCCAACATTTTCGAAGTACTGCTCGTAACGGCGCTGGTTGGGGTTGTAATGGAGCTCGGTTAGCGGCTGGCCGACGTAACGCACTCCCCCAAGCTGTTCGTACAACGCGAGAAAGATCGGATGGACAATATGCCCGTTCACATAGCGCACGTCATTCCGCTCGGGCTGCGGCACCGGCGGTTCGGCGATATCCATTCTCAGGCCGATTGGGGCTAAATAATGGCGGCTGTATTCAGCAGCGTTGGCATCATACACCAGCAACGCGGCGGCAACGAACTGGCATTCCAGGCCGTCATAAGGAAATCTTTCGGATATCCCAGGCCCCAGGGTGTCAATCCCACCAAGTTGATCGTAAAACTCCCTAAATAACGGGTCGATCTCGTAGAACCCCGCTTTTTCCGGAGCTAGGGTTGGCTGGGGACCCTCATAAGGAGGATCACACGCAACCAACAGTAGAGCCAGGAACACCAGCAACGCTAGGTATCTGTATCTCCGCATAACTGCCACACACTATTTATCTCCACCCTGACCGAAATCACATGCAACGTCTAGACCTTTTTACAAGTATCCTACACAGCAACTAGAAAGCTGCACTTGCCCTTCTTGATATCCCTCCTGTACAACACTGCCCCTCAACTTTAAATGATTGCCACCCAGAGGGCAAAAGATTCTGAAGCACCGACCAATAATAGCAATATTTAGCTATTTCGGATTATACCAAAAGATTCTACTTTCTGGCATATCTCTTGCACTCCAGACCTAACAATTTCTTAAGGTGATCAACGAGATTCCTTAACATTTATCCCCTCTCTCCCCCTGGAATCCGGTGTTTAATTTGGGCAGAAGCGCAAAAAAACGGGCTGGTGCAGCCTGTGGTTGCAGCAGCCCGTCCGAGCTCAAGTCCAGTCGCCGGGATTTCTCAACGATCGTTGCCAATAAAGGGCATGAAGGTCACGTACTGGGAGAGAAATGCCGGCACATACAGGTGGAAATTCTTGACAACAAACGGCAGGTAGCTGGTTTTCTCGGGCAGCAGCGGCTGACCGATCTGGACGTAGTCAGTTTGCCACACCAGGAAACTATCCATCACACAGAACTTCTGCTCATTTTGGATCTGGGCGCAGGCTTTATACGGCACCAGGGTGCCGTTCTCCACCATCAACGGCTCGAGCCTGAGCTGTGTTTCACCGTTCTCATCGGTAGGGGGTAGCTGGTACACCTGCTCTTCAGACCCCGGCAGGCGCAAGGTCAGCTCGACGCTGATCCCGGGCACCGGCTCGCCGCCGCTCATCAATATTACGCCCACCTCTTGTTCCTGCTGTGGGGCAACCAGGGGATAAGTCTCCCACATCTGCATGGTGAAATCCCAGGCGCCCGCCGGGCCAACCGGTAGGGCACCCGCTTGCGGCTCCGGTCGCGCCCCCAGGGGAATAGGGCGCACCTGGATGCTGCCATCTTCCATTACCTTGCCCCTCAGGCACAGGTTGTTGAAACACTGCTCCAGCGTCTGCGAATCAGGCCGGGCCAGGTGAGTAATAGGCAGACCCACAAAATCGAACCCGCCATGCAAGCGGATGTACTCGGCAAATTGGCTGGGGACGTTATACCCCAGGTTTTCCTGAGTTTTGACAAACTCCATACCCGGGGCAGGCAGGGGGCTATTGGGGGCTTCGCGCAGTATCCCAACCATTTCTGGCAGCGGTAATAAACCCACCTCTTGCGGCGATTGCAGATTGACCAGCATGATCAGGTTTTCATAAGCCTGTTCTACCAGCCCATCCTGCCGTAGCTGAGGCGGAGCCTGGGCATAGCCGGTAAATTCCAGACCAAGCTGAGCAGCCTTCTCGCGAAAAGGTGCAAACGTGCTCGAAGGCAACTCGGGGATGCTATTCCCCGCATCCGAATACTGGCACCGGCCGCCACATTTCCAGTCTCCGTAAGCCAGCAGGTAAACCGCATCCAGGTCATCACCTTCATACCAGTAAAAGCCCAGGTTCTCGAAATACTGCTCATAACGATTTTTTTGGATATTTTTATACACTTCAGTCAGGGGTTTCCCGGTTGCCGCCTCGCCCCCCAGCTTATCGTACAGGGGGAGGAACTTGTCGAAGATCAGGTATCCATCCACCACACGACCGGCAGCCTCATCGGCATGGTCTACGGGATGCTCCGAGACACCCATATCACGTCCCAGGGACGCCAACCGGACCCGGTCATTGACCGGGGCTTGTGAATCGTACTCTAAAAGCCCTGCCACCACGTACTGGTAGATTTTGTCTCGAGCACGAAATACCGGGGAGATCGCCGGACCAAGGGTTGCTTGCCCGCCAAGCTGATTGTAATAGATTTGGAAAACTGGATCGACCGGATAAGTTCCTGTAGGAGTTGGCGGTTTTTCGGCTCCCCAGCCGCAAGCTGATAAAACTATAACCAGGGCAGTGATAAGAATAATCTGGCTGTTCCGTCGAGTATTCATCAATGTTGCCCGTGCTGATACGTGCATCCGGGTATGGTACGCGTTGACATGGATTGTTTCAGTAAAAAATCAACCGCACTGGAACTTGCACAGGTATTCAATCAATGTATGACGCTAAGCCCGCCAGATTTTCCTTCAATCCCCAAGCCAGCGAAAGGATAACTCTGCCTGGCTAATTTATTATATCACGAAACCCCGCTGGTATATTTCTTGCATCACTCCCTGCACAATCATTGGGAGAGCGACATGAGCACACAATTTTTACCTCGGGCTACCACCAGACTCGGCTTCCATTACTTTCCAGACACCCTGCACTACCGGGAGATCGATATCCATGCCTGGTTGCCGGAATTTAAATCCACAGGGATCTCCTGGCTGACCTTGCTCGCACCATCCAACCGGGCAATCCCTGAATTTTTTATCCGTAGCCTGATCCATGCAAATATCGAGCCAGTTCTCCATTTTCACCTACCCCTGACTCGAAAACCAGAGCTGAGCAATCTCAGCCTGCTGTTCAATGTGTACGCCGAATGGGGTGTGCGCTATGTGGTATTGTACGATCGTCCAAACCTGCGCCGCGCCTGGTCAGGCAATGCCTGGGCGCAGAGCGACCTGGTAGAACGTTTTTTGGATTTGTTCTTGCCTGTCGCCGACCTGGCTGTCCGAACGGGTCTGCAACCGGTTACCCCGCCTCTCGAACCCGGAGGGGATTACTGGGATACTGCCTTCCTGCGGGCTGCTTTGCAGGGCATCCAACGCCGGGGACAGAGCTCCCTGGTTGAAAACCTGGTCCTGGGCGCATATGCCTGGACCAACGAACGCCGGTTGGGCTGGGGAGCCGGCGGACCAGAGAGCTGGCCTCAAGCCAAGCCTTATCACACTCCTGCAGGGCAGGAGGACCAGCGCGGGTTTTACATCTTCGACTGGTATCTGGCAATTGCCGAGGCGCAGCTTGGCAGCCCCCTACCGGTATTGCTGCTGGGAGCAGGCTTTCCTCCTGCAGCGAACTCCCCAAAAAGCAGCCAACAGCTGGAGCCCGATGCGCATACCGCCACCCACCTGAACATCGCCCGGCTGATGACGGGTATGCCGGTGGAGAAAGCCCTGGAGAAGGATACGCTCTGGCCAGTTTCTGCCCATGTGCTGGCGTGCAACTTCTGGTTATTGGCGACAGGACCGGGTAGCGCAGAAGCCAGCCGGGCGTGGTACCTGGCAGACAGCAGCCACCTGCCGATCGTCTCTGCCTTACGGCAATTGCAAAGCAATGCAACAGGTGAGATCTCTCCATCCACTGCCAATCATACATCCACTGGGAAGACCGCCATCTCCTCCCGGCCTATCAGCCATTACCTGTTGCTGCCCCAGACCACTTGCCAGGCCGCCTGCCCGGAAGGTGACGAGATGCCTGCAGAATTATGGCAGTTCATCTGCCAGCACCACCCCACGGTTGGATTCTCTGTGGAGGAAGCCGCCCTGGCTTCCCGGGTAACAATCTACGGGGAGCAGCCTGATCTGACTGAAAGCAACCTTTCCTGGCTGCGCGGCGCAGGCTGCACACTGGAGCACCTGGGTGGAATTGGCACAAGTATTGCACCACAGGCTATAACCCAACATACCGAATGAATGCGAGGCGAACCATGAGCGATATTCTCCAAAGAACTGAAATCCAAAGTGCTCCGATTTCCATCCACCAGCCAGTGTTGAAAGTGCTGGGGTTAGGTGGCGGGGGCAGCAATGCCGTGACGCGCATGATGGAACTTGGCATGAGCGGGGTGGAATTTATCGCTGCCAACACAGATATGCAGGTTTTAAAGTCCAACCCGGCACCTAAGAAAATCTTGCTGGGACCGCACGTCACCCGCGGCTTGGGAGCAGGTGGCGACCCGCGCCTGGGAAAAGCCGCTGCCGAAGAGAGCAGCCGGGAGATCGCCGCATCTCTAACTGGGGCGGATATGGTCTTCCTGACGGCTGGCATGGGCGGGGGCACCGGCACCGGGGCAATATCAGTTGCCGCTGAGATCGCCCGCCAGCTCAACGCGGTGACGATCGCGATTGTCACCACGCCCTTTTTATTCGAGATGGGCCGCCGCCAGCGCAATGCCACAGAGGGGCTGGCTCAATTGCAGAGAAAGACAGATACCCTGATATCCATTCCCAATGATCGCCTGCTGTACGTTGCCGACCGCAACCTGCCCCTGGAGATGGCATTTCGCCTCGCGGATGACGTGCTGCGCCAGGCTGTGCAGGGCATCTCCGAGCTGGTTACCGAACCCGGTTTGATTAATGTTGATTTCGCTCATATTCGCCGCCTGATGAAACTGGGCGGTGGCGCCTTGATGTCCATCGGTTATGGCAAGGGAGACGACAAGGCTAACAAAGCGGTTGACCAGGCGCTGCACCATCCTTTGCTCGAGTCGGTTTCTCTGGAACACTCTGCCGGGATCATCGCTAACTTTACCGGCGGTCCTGACTTGACCTTATTCGAAGTCGAGGCTGCCCTCACCCGGCTGCAAGAACAGGCTTGTTCCCAAACGGAAATCGTGATGGGCGTGATCAACGACGAGCGTATGGAGGATCGAGTCCAGGTCACCCTGATTATCACCGGTCTGGGAGCGCCGACCCTGGAAGAAACCCTCTCCGGGGTTGCCAGATCTCGCCCGATTGAGCCCGCGATCCAACAACCCAGCCCGGCTCCGGTGATCTCTGAACAACCCACCCTGGATGTACCGCTGGCTCCGCTGACCGCCTCACCGAGTGCAAACGATATCGATCTACCAGCATTTCTCCGCAAACGAATGCGGTATTCAGGATAAAGATGGATCCCAAGCTGCTTAAACAGGTTGTTTCCCAGATACACAAGCGCTACCCGGAATTTGAAGGTTGCCAGCCCAAGGTCCGCCAACAAACTCCCCCCCAGGGGCAGGCAACCAGCGACTTGCCAAGATACTTATTGACATTCAGCGGCAAAGCAACCGCCAAATCGGCAAATGGTACCAGGTCCATGCCGCGATATTTGCGAGTTGTGGTGGACTCAACCGGCAAGATCGTCAAGGTAACAACCTCCCGTTAAATTCATCCCGGTTACCAGGAAGGGTGCTATGGTCAATCTCAAGCGGCTGTCATTTCAAATGGAGCTTTCGTTCTGGTCGTTCATAATTCCGGTGCTCAGCGAATCCCAATTGCTACGCCGGATTGTACCGGCGATTTATGGACTATTCCAGCGCGACAGGCTTGTCCCGGGATTAAGAATCACCGCCCTTTGCTCACTGGGCGGCTTCCTGGCTGGTCTGATCATGGGTGTGGTCACCGCCTATACCATGTAAGGGGCAAGATGGCTATTCTGAACTCCAAACGGTTGCACAACCAGAGGATGCGGACCTGCTTTTACCTGGCCTGCCTGTTTATCCTCCTGGTCGGCACCGTTGGACAGGCATCGGCTGCCAACGATATGCCTGAATCGAATAAATTCGGTTATGGGATGCGGATTGACCCCTGGGGTCGTGAAGTCGACTTCGCTTTGAATATCGCTGCCCAGAGCGGGTTAGACTGGATCGGCATCGATTTCAACTGGCAGGAGCAATGGCCTGAAGCCAGCCAAACCCTCGATCTTAGCCCGCTAAATAAATCCATGACTTTCGCAGCAGAAAACGGGCTAAGCGTGTTGCTCTCAATCACCAACCCGCCGAAATGGGCAAGCACCCCGCAGGGGCCAGACCCGGAGATGACCTCCGGATTGGTGGCGCAATTCGCCCGTCTCTACCCGGGAGCGTTGAAAGCAGTAGAGCTCTTCCCCGGGGCAAATACCCGCCGGGGCTGGGGAGCTGAAGCAAACCCCCTGGCTTACCTGAAGCTTATCGAGAAGATTGCACAAAAGCTCTCAGCCTCCCAACAAGATATCGCCCTGGTCGCTGCCGGGCTGGTTCCACTTACCCCGCCTTACAACCCCGGTGATATGGATGACTTGTTGTTTCTTGCCCGGCTCTACGAGGCCGGCGCAGCCGGGCACATCCCGGTCGTTAGCCTGCGTTTGACCAGCCTGCACGGAGAGCCCCTGGCAGCACCCTGGGAGTCGGAGCTGCGGGTCCTGCGCCGCTACGAGCTGGTACGCAATCTCATGCTGGAAAATGACCATGCCGATGGGATGATCTGGCTCACCGGGTTCTCCTGGCCTGAGATGGAAACCATCTCGGGAATTCCTTCCCGCCTGGTGTCAGACATAAGCATGCCTGATCCACTGGACGATCAAGTTCAATGGTTTAGCCAGGCATACCAGATCATCAAATCTCAGCTCTATATCGGGGCAGCATTTTACGGTTGCCTTAACCCACCCGCCTTAACCGACATCCATCTTTCTGATCAGGGATGCCTTATCCAACTTGAGAACAGCAGAGCCGTTGTGCACCCCGCATTTACTGCCCTCAGCCAGGCAATGGCGTTAGAGGATAGCTACCAGTCAATGATCTCTACCGGCTCGGGAGAGGTCGATATCCCATTTGATCCTGAGAGTTTTCCCAAGTCGAGCATCCCATGAGATACAAGAATGTGATCCCTGCCCTGATTATCTTTAGTGTATTCCTGCTAAGCGGGTTGCTGACCGGTCGCTGGATCGGCCAATCTATCGAGGACTTGCATAAAAAAAGCACCTCCACTTTGAATCAAAACAAAGTCGAGGCAGGTGAGCAGGCTTACTCCAGATTTCGCTCCTTTGCCCCGCAATCACCCGCCAATTTCCAAAACATGGATCTCGGCCTTGTGCGCCGCTCTACACCAGAACAACGCAACGTTCTTTTGATCGGTGTGGATCATTTGGGGTCACCGTCACCTACCCTGGAGAGCATCTGGTTAGTCCTGTATATCCAGGATTTGCCTCAAATCACCTGGATGCCCATCTATCCGGAAATAACCACCAGGGGCAAGCATGTGCTTATCCAGACGGACTCTTCACTAAAGGAGAGTTTTCAGCTCCTCCCAGACTCGCTGCTTCCGCAGGGCTTTCAACAGGCACTGAGAGCAAAATATATCCACTGGGACAATTTGATCATCCTGGACCAGTCTGCAGTGGCCGGGGTCATCGATACCCTGGGTGGCCTGGAAAGGCTCACCAGCCAGCTCGCTGAGGGAGATGTCGTCGATGGTCTCCATTCGATCGCTATATTACAACCGGCGAACATAGACTCGCAGGCTGCCCTGCTCTCACAGGCGAACCTGATCCAGCAGCTTTGCCGCACTTCTCCGCAGGAACATATCAACCTCACCCGCCTGCAAAACTTGCTCAAAACCATGTCCAGCCATCTCGTCACTGACCTGGAACCCGAACAAGTTATCTCTGACATGAGCAGTATGTTGTTGTATGGAGGCGGTTTTACGTGTGAATTTCCATCCCTGGCGCTCCTTTCTTCTGAGATCACAGCGCCTTCCGGCACAAAATAATCAGTCACTTGGGAGAGATCAGCATGGTTACACTATCCCCGAACGAAATACTAACCCTGATGGCCGTGATACTGTTCATCCTGGGCATTGCCTGCACGATCACCGGCATCATCATCCTGACGATCCGGGTATCGGGGGGCGATCTGCGCACCCTGGCGATGCAAACCACGCGCCTGGCACAGAAAGGCATGGCGGATGATATCGCCGGTCTGGTCGGCAATGCCTCAAACCTGCTGGCTGCCCTGAATGATATGGTCCGGACGACGGCAGGGATTGGCGTTTTCATCACCGTCATCGGGATCATCCTGATGATCGCGGCCAGCCTGCTGGCTTTGCGAATTCCATAAACCACCCATCCAATCCTGATTGGAGCAGCCATGACCTCACCGACATTTATAGTTAAGTTCAAACAAGCCATACCAGAGCCCGCCTGGTCATGGACGATCGCTGCCTTGCACCAGGATAGAGTGGTTTGGCATGAATTACAGGCCGGGCTGGGTGTCAAGGCGCTGGAAACCTTCCAGGCCCTGCCGGAAGCTTATACACCGGCAGCCCTGGCACTGCTTGATCTGGGACAATCTGACCCCTGGCAGATTCTCAACCAGCCCCCCAAACAGCTTGCCGCTTGGTTAAATGAGATCATTGCCAGCAATACCACCAGGGCCGGACCGGTGAGCAAGCTTTCTGAATCCTGCCTGGCAGCGATCCGGTTGCTCGACCAGTACCTGGACGCAGGTAACTGGCAGGGTCTGGCTCAGGATCTCAAGCACATCTCACCAGCAACCGCAGCCTGCCTGTACGGTCTCAACGAAGATCCTGTTGACCTCCTGGTCGCGCTGCTAGAAATCAACCAGCCGTTTCTGGCGACCCATGCTTTGTTAAGCAACCCGCTCCCTGTGCAAGCTCAGACAGAGATCCTATCTCGCCTGCAGCTTAAGACACCCGTCACGCACAGCCTGCGCCTGCTCAAAGCCCTGTTTATTCAGCGCCCAGTTCTGGCGGTTGGGATCGCCCAGGAAAACCTGAAGAGCGCCTGGTGGGAGCAAAAAAAAGGCAAGGTGATTGACAGCCCAAATATTTCCCTGCTGGATGAGCCATACCGGCAGATTAAGTCTCACCTCTTCCGCGCCGATATGTACTGCCTGGCTGCCCAGCCCAATCTTGCCTTGCCGATCCTGGCAGAGACGATCAAGCTTGCCCGGAGCATGCAGGCGCAGATCGCAGCCCGCCTTGCATTGGCAGCAGCGGAGGATGAAGACCGGCAGGGATATCTATCCGCCTGGGAGCAGGCCAGCCACCTGGACCCCGACTCGCTCGACCATCTAAGCGGCTACCTGCTGGCGCTGCTGGACGACAACCAGCCCAAAGAAGCAGAGACACGCCTCAGCGAGCATCCCCTGGCTTTAAGTAAAAGAGCAGACCAGCCGGCTCAGCTATTGTACGCCCAGGCAAGCCTGTCACTGCATGCTGGAGATGCAGAAAAGGCGGCAGAGTTTGCCCAGAGATCGATGGAGAAAATCCTGCTGGCTGTGGAGGCTCACCTGCCTGCAGAGGAGATCGACCAGCGCTTGCCGGTAGCTCTGGCGCGGCTTTTCCTGGAAATCTCCTTGCCCCAAAAGGCGGTCCAGGCAGCCCGCGTCGCGCTGCGCATCCATCCAGCGAATGTCGATGCGTGCGCATTATTGGCCCAGTCCTTGCTGGCATCCGGCCAGCTAGACCGGGCGATCGATGCAGCTCACCTTGCAGTAGCGCTCTCACCCGACCGGCTGGATTTGCGCCAGCAGCTCGCTGAAATTCTGGAAGCTGCCCAGGAATGGCAGGCAGCCTTCGTAGAGCGCCGCACCCTGCTCGAGCGCATCGCCAAACCGGGTCCGGAACACCAGTACGAGTACGCTGAGAGCGCCCTGCGAGCCCGGCACCCCGAGGTCACTATTCAGGTCTGCGAACAGCTCCTGGCAGCAGCCGAGCACGATGGGACCGCCCTGGCAATCTATGCCAAAGCAATCGCCAGCCAGGGACGGACGGATGAGGCGATCGAGCTGCTCACCCAGGCCACTCAGGATGCACCCTCCCACCCGGCAGCCTGGCTGGTGTTATCCCAGATCTACGAAGAACAGGACGACGCTCCGAAATCTTTGGAAATACTGCGCTCGGCATATCAGGCCGCGCCGGACGAGCCGCAGGTGCTGCTGGCTCTGGGCGAGGCTTACCTGGCAGCCCAGTCTCCGACGCAGGCATTGGTTCCCCTGCGCCAGGCACATTCCCTGGTAAACGAATCCTCTGCCCGGCAGTCCAGCCACCCCCTGACCAGCCGGATCGCGTTCCGCCTCGGTCAAACACTCTTCCAGCTAGGGCACATGGAGGATGCCCGCCAGGCATTGGAGCTTGCCTATCGCACTGCGCCATATAACCCGGAAATTGCCCACCGTTACGCCCAGGTATTGCTCGATTTGGATGATCCCCAACCGGCGCTCCTGCCGCTTCAAACAGTCTTGCAAACCGAACCGGCCGATCCACAGGCATACCTGGATTACGCCCGGTGTGTCCTCAACCTGGACCGGAATGTGGAGGCAGAAAACTACCAGAAAGCTCTCATCTACCTGGACCGGGCGATGGAGATTGACCCTCACCTGCCAGAAGCGCGCGCCCTGTCTGCAGAGGTGTTGGCTGCCAGCGGTGATTTACTCCCCGCGGTGAGCGCCTACCGCAAAGCGCTGGATACCCGCCTGGCGCAAGATCCGTCCTGGCAAATTCGCTTGTGGCTCGGGCTGGGCAAGGTGACCTTAGACCTGGGGCAGATCGAAACCGCAATTGCTGCCTTACGGGAAGCCAGCCATGCCGGACCGGACAATCCAGACGTGCAGCGATTCCTCTGCGAAGCCTACGATGCTGCCGGACTGACGGATAGCGCATTCGAGGCTGCCCAAACCGCGCGCGACCTGGCTCCTCAAGATATCGAGCTGCTCATCTGGTATGCGCAGAAGGCTCACGAGCTGGAAAAGAAATCTGGCGCTCACCTGCCCCAAGCCCACCAGGAAGCTGTCCAGGCTTTGGAGCAGGCGACCCGTCTCGCTACCGATCGGGCTGATCTCCTGGCTCGACTGGGAGATATCCTGCTGCAGATGGGCGAGACCGATGCCGCCCACCGCACTTTCCGCCGCCTGATGGGAGAAGGAGATGATGACTTCCCCGGCATCCACCTCGACGCCTCCTCTGCTGACCTGCACAAAGCTGCTCTGGGATTATTAGAGCTCTCAGACTCTGCCGGCGGGATTGCCTGCCTGGAGCGCGCCTTGCAGGTCCATAAAGATGATTTGGAAAGACCCTTCCTCAGCCGCCTGGGCAATTACCCTTCTCGCCTGCAACTTCTCACCGACCTGGCAATTGCCTACCACCAGGCTGGCAAATTGGCTGCCAGCTTGCAGACCATCGAGCAAGGCATCCAACTGGATAAACAACGGACCCAGCTATATGTAATGAAAGCTGAGCTTCTGATGCAGCTGGCGCCCATGGAAAGCACCAGTGAAGAAACAATCCGCGAGTATAACCAGCTGGCGCTGAACTCTCTGGAAACAGCGCTGGACCTCGATCCAGGCGATGCCAGCCTGCACCTGCGGATTGCCGTCGTGCTGCGGAAAATGGGCGAAACCCAGGATGCCCTGAGCCATGCTGAGCAGGCACTCTTGCTAATCAATCACTTCCTTGCGGAGAGTGGCCAGTATGATGCCCTGTGCGCGGCAAACCTGCTCACTGCCGATCTCTCCCGAGCAATGCTTCACTCCAGCAAAGCGGTGGAAATTTTGGATCGCTACCTGGCATCATCCAGCACCCTTGAGAACCCTCACCAGGCGCAGATCCATAGCTTGCGCGCCGAGCTGGCACTGGAGAGCGGAGACTACGAACGAGCTGTCCAAGAAGTTGCCCAGGCAATCGAGCTTTCCCCGGATGACCCAGGACTGCTCGCTTTGCAGGTGCGCTTGAGCTTGCGCAAGGTGGAAGACCCGGCGAACGGCTACCCAACCAGCAGCATCACATCTGCCGCCGATCTCTTCAACCTGGCTCTGGCAGCCTTCAACAAGCGGAGGGTTGCGGGCACCTCTGCTGCAATCATCACGCCCGAACTATCTGTTATTGATTCGCAGGCAGCCATCCGGCGCAGGTTAATCCAAACAGCGCTGGAGATGCACCTATGGCAGCCTGCCCTCAAGCTGGCTTACGAGAGTGCCCAGTCCCTGCCCTGCGAACCCGAAGCCCATCTGCACTTGGCACGTGCCCTGGTTCTGAGAGGCGAGTACCAGCGCAGATGCCAGGCGTTGGAGGTCCTTGCGCATGCTCCTGGCTCAATTGCGCTCTCGGAAGAGACATTTGGAGAATACCAATTTGCCATCCAGACCGGCGAGGGGCTGATCCTGGAGTGGCTGGACTCTCACCCCGGGCAATGCCAGCAACTCTCCGCGGGAGTGGCGAGCAATGACCCGCTCTGCCTCTTCAAGCGCTGGCAGGCGCGGGGAGCGGCGGTCTTCTGCCCCAACGCGCAGAGTGCCGAAGCACTGGCTGAACTCCCCCCCCACCCTGAGAACATCATTGCCCAGATCGCCTGCCTGCATGAGATTGGTGACCTGGCATCTGCCGGTCGCGTTGCCAGCGACCACGCCCACCACCCGTATGTGCTTGCCCAGCTGGCACTGGCTCTCTCTGAGAGCAAGCCCCGCCAGGCGCTGGTAGCTGCCCAGGGTGCCATTGAAGCGTACCTAGCACCGGATGTATCTCTCGCCCCGGAAACCACGGATTCGGAGTGGGTTGCCCATAAAACCGATATGCCCCTCTTGTTTGCTCTCCTTGGTAAGCTCTTATACCAGCACGGCAGCACTGAGGATGATACGACCACCGCCATCCAGGCAATTGAAAAAGCACTCAAGATCTGGTCAGATGAACCGCGCTGGAACCGGCTGGCTGCTCAAATTTACCTGAAGCACCCGGAGGCCGAGGCTAGCCAATACACCCAGGCTGCCATCACCCACCTGGAAAAATCTATCCAGTTAGAACCGGACCATCCGTGGGCTTACCAGATCCTGGGAGGCGTGTACGAGAAGCAAGGCTTGAGCAACCGGGCAATCGCTATGTTCGAATCAGCGGTCAACCTGGAGCCAGAGGACGTGGATCTTTGGCTGCAGCTTGCCCGCATCTATCTCTCTGCCGGCGCAATGGAAAAAGCAACCCGCTGCGCCGAGCAGGCGATCAGCCTGGCTCCGGACAAGACCAGCCCCCTGATCCTGCGCGCCCAGATCGACCTGGAACAGAACAACCCGCAGGAGGCTTACAGCCGCGCCCAGAGCGCACTGACCATCGACCCGGGAAATCCAGAAGCCCTTCTCCTGGTCGCCAGAGCTCTAAAGGCAATGGACCAGCTCGATAAAGCCATCGAGTTGCTGGAAAAAGCAATCCCGGAGTTGGTAGATCCTTTGCCGCTCAACCTGGAATACATCCACCTCATTCACCTGGCAAAAGGGGTCAAGCCTGCCTTGCAGGTTGCATCTGAGCTTTCCAACCAGTATCCCAACGATCCCCAGGTGCTGTCTGTGCTGGCTAAAACCCTGGAGGAAGACGGTCAGATCAACGCCGCTATCCAGGCGGCACAACGGGCTTTACGCAGTTTATCCAGCCTTGACAACTTCAGCAACCAGGATCTGGCTTGCATGTACTTCCACCTGGGGCATTTACTTAGCCAGGCTGGACAGCTGGATCAGGCAATTCACCATCTCGTAGAGGCGATCCATATCCAGCCAGGCTATATCGAGCCTTACCTGGAGCTTGGGCGAGTCCACCAGCAGCGCCGCCAACACAACCAGGCATTAAAAGCCTTCACCAAGGCGATTGACGCCGCTCCAAATGACGCCCGCCCGTACTACCATGCCGGGGTGGCATTGAAGGAGAGCAAGGACTATATTCAGGCTGAAAAGATGCTGCGCAGGGCAAGCGAGCTGGCTCCCGAGGATATCAGTGTCCACCGCCTCTTGGGAGCCGTGGTCGCTCTGAACCTGGTTCACAACCGGCGTGAACCCATCATTACCGCTTAGCAGGCTGGGTAGTAGCAGTACTTGCAAGTTACCCAAATCTTGAACAAGGTTAATGGAAACGCATTGATGACTTCGATGAAAAGCAGCATACCCACAGGTGGCAAATTCCGGCGAGAGCAGGTAGAGAGCGTCATACGCACAGCGTTGCTGATGGAGGAGATCCGCTTTGCCCGGCACGCAGCCCTGGCATGGCTGGGACAGTACCCGGGCGACCTGCCGATCAACCTGCTATACGCCAAATCATTGATCCGGGCGAACTTGCCCGAAAAGGCGCTCCCAATCCTCGAGCGTATCTGCCAGAGCGACCCGGAATTCCAGGAGGCCGTAGAAGCGCTGGTGCAGGTGGAGACCATGCTCCAACACGGCAGCCAACCCAAAGATATCCACTCCAAAAAACCAGAAACGGTTACACCCCGCCTGGGGTGGTTGCTGGCATTGGGAGGGTCGCCGGATGTAATCCGCGATGCCGGCCGAGGGCATTCCGCCTTGCGCGATAAGACATTGCTCACCTGGAGCAAGCATCTGGCAAAAGCGCGCCTTGCCCTGCAGCTAGGAGACCTGGATCAGGCAGAAAGCCAGGTGCATGCTGCCCTGGTGGAGGAGACGAACTGTCCCCTGGTGAATGCCACTCACCTGAAGATCCTGAATGCCCGCATGAAATCTGATCATGCCAGCTCGCAGATGTTACGCAGCCTGGCTGCCTACTATCACGAGCGCTGGCCTGAGACTCAGGTATGCACCCTGCTATTGGCTGAAGCGCTGTTAGATAGTGGAGAGTCAGACCAGGCAGTTGTCTTGCTGCACGAGGCTGCTGCCAAGGACATCACCGGGCAAGTGGTCACCCGGTTATGGGGCAAAGATCACCCCTACCAGACTCTTTGGCCTTCCGAGTTAGAGGTAGAGCTGGATCTGCCGCTGCCCGCTTCGGTAACCTCCGCCCTGGGCTGGAATCGCCTGCCAGATCGGGCGCTTGCGCCAAAGGGCTCACCCCGGGCTCAGCCACAGGCAAAGGAAGAAAGCACCCTTCAGCCCGGCGCTGGTCGGGCTGCCATCCCAGCCACACCTGCCATATCTCCCGTAAAGCCATCCGCTGAGCAGAGCAACCCGAATGCAGAGACCCTGCGTTCAATCCAGGCGGAGCTGGAGCGATTGGGCCAAAAGATCAATCGCCCCGGTCTGGCGCACAACGATGGTCGTTTTCCGGTCTACGTAGTGATGACCACCCGCCAGGGTCTGCTGAAACGCCTGGGAGAGCAGACCGCAGCCGTCGTCGAAAGCGAGCTTTTGCGCCTGGTCAACGCCATCCAAGGACGCCGGGATTGGGGAGCATTATTATTTTACGCCGATGATGTCACTTTCCTGCGCAGAGATAAAAACAATCCGGCAAAATTAGACCGGCCTGCTGTGCGTGCCAACGATCCCTGGGGGCTCAAGCTGGCGTTGCTGGATCTGGACAATGCCCTCAAGAAGTATGGGGAACGGATCGGCGCAGTACTGATCGTTGGCGGGGCAGAGATTGTGCCATTCCACCAACTCCCCAACCCGGTTGATGACGCCGACAGTGACGTGCCTTCAGACAACCCGTATGGTACCCGTGACGAGAACTATTTTATTCCGGAATGGCCGATTGGCAGGATACCCGATGGGGTTGGACAGGCAGGAGGCAAGCCTCAGACGTTGCTCTATGCGCTGAGCGGTCTGACCGCCCGCCATCTAGACCTGGCGCGCAACGAAGCCCGCTCTGGCTGGTACCAGCAGTGGTGGGAGCGCATGCTCACCTGGGTAAAGCGCCATGCGCAGCTCTCCGGATATGTGCGGCCTAGCTTTGGCTATACTGCTGCGATCTGGCGGCAGGCATCCATGTCCGTTTTCCGGCCAATCGGCGAGCCGCGCGCATTGCAGGTCTCCCCGCCGGAAACCGATCCCCATAGCCACCCTGCCGGCAACCAGAATGGACGCAACAGCACGCCCCTCCCGGCAGCTCGCCTGGGCTATTTCAATCTCCACGGTGTTGAAGATGCTGCTGAGTGGTATGGCCAGCGCGATCCCGGCAGCGACAGTACCCTCGGACCGGTCGGTGAGGGAGAAGATTACCCGATTGCAGTACGCCCTTCTGATATCTTGAACTCGGGTAGAGCCCCGCAGGTGGTATTCTCCGAGGCCTGCTATGGCGCCCATATCATCAACAAGTCTACCGACCAGGCTCTGTCGTTGAGATTTTTACAGGTCGGCACCCAGGCGGTGGTCGGATCAACCTGCATCAGCTATGGCTCGATCAGCCCGCCCTTGATCGCTGCCGATTTCCTGGGGCATGCCTTCTGGAGCTTCTTGCGGGAAGGGGTACCTGCCGGTGAGGCGTTACGCCGGGCGAAGATCTCTCTGGCGCGCGAGATGCATAACCGCCAGGGCTACCTGGATGGCGAAGATCAGAAAACCCTCATTTCATTTGTCCTTTACGGCGACCCCCTGGCAATCCCGGTTGGATTGGAACGGACTGCCAAATCTATCCTGAGACCCGCCCGACCACCCGCCCATATCAAAACGGTCTGTGATCTGGCCCACCAGGAAACGGCTGATAAGGTGCCTCCAGAGATTCTGGAATTCGTAAAAAATGTGGTTGAGCAATACCTGCCCGGGATGGCAGATGCCAGCCTTACCTTGAGCCACGAGCATATCGGCTGCGAGGCAGCCTCTTCAAAACACCAGCCCGGGCTCCCAGATGTCCACTCCGTGCCCTCCGTGGATCACCTGGAAACACACCAGCCGTTTCAGCTCGCCCGCCAGGTTGTAACCCTGAGCAAGCAAGTACCCAACTCTGCCCATACCCACCGGCACTATGCCCGCCTGACCCTGGATGCCAGGGGGAAGCTGGTCAAGCTGGTGGTATCCCGGTGATTTGTGGTATGATTTCGACCTGTGAAAACCAGAGCTTTATTTTCTCCTCTGCGCTGGCTATCAGCCTTCTTTCTGCTGGCAGCGCTGATCTTAACCATTCTCCAGCTGGTCAGCTACAGCCGGGTGCGTGCCAACTTACCGGCTGGTCAGACCATCGCTGGAGTCCAGGTTGGCGGGTTGGACCGCCAGCGCGCTGCCGAACGCCTGCTTGAGGCTTACTCGGTACCGATTGAAATTCTTTACAATCAGGCGGTCGTCCACCTTAACCCGGCAGTAATTGATTTCCAGCTCGATCTGGACGGAATGCTGGCTGCTGCGGACATACAACGCAGGCTTCAGCCATTTTGGGAAGGCTTCTGGGAATATGTCTGGGGGCTATCCTCGACACCTGCGGATATTCCCCTGCGATCGAGCTTCTCTGAACAGCGACTGCGCGCTTATCTAGAAGATGAGATCGCCCTGCGCTATGATCAACCACCTGTGCCAGCCAGCCCGGTCGTCGGGACAGTAAATTTCCAACCAGGCAAGCAAGGAACCGTCCTGGATATCGACGGATCGGTTCTGCTGATCGAAAATGCCATGCAGTCCCTCAACCGCCGCCAGGTGGTCCTGCCCCTGCAGCGGACTAACCCGCCTCGCCCGGCTTTTCAAAACCTAGATGTCTTGCTAAGCCAGACTATCGAATTGGCTGATTTCGATGGGTTAGCCGATGTGTACCTGCTGGACTTACAAAACGCCCAAGAGCTGCACTTCGCTTTACGCCAGGGCGAGAAGCTTCCCGTGCAACCGGACGTTGCCTATACCGCCTCCAGCATCATTAAAGTGCCGATTATGGTGTCGGCATTCCGCCGGACCAACGGCAATGGTGACGAAGAGACCCAGCGTTTGATGAATGAGATGATTACCAAGTCTGGCAACGAGACCGCCGACTGGTTGATGGATCGAGTCATAGACCCCAACCGAGCTCCGCTCAATGTAACCGAGGATATGAACGCGCTCGGCCTGGAAAACACCTTCCTGGCAGGCTATTTCTCCCTGGGCTCGCCCTTGCTTGCCAGCATTGAAACGCCCGCCAACCAGCGCAGCGACATCAACACGGATCCAGACCTGTACAGCCAGACAACCGCCTCTGACATCGGCATGCTGCTGGAAGATATCTATCACTGCGCCCAGAACGGCGGTGGAGCGCTAAGCGCAGTCTTCCCGGGCGAGATCTCTCAGGAAGAATGCCAGACAATGATCAGCCTGCTCATCAACAATAAGCTGCCGTCTTTGTTAACTGCCGGAATCCCCGAAGGAACGCAGATCGCCCACAAGCATGGCTGGGTATCTACCAATGGCATCATCAACACCATCGGCGATGCAGGCATTATCTACACTCCCGGAGGAAACTTTGTCCTGGTGGTCTTCCTGCACCATCCAAACCAGCTTATTTGGGAACCGGCATCGAAATTAATCGCTGACCTGTCGAGGGCTGTGTACAATTACTACAACATCCCCCAGCAGTAGAATAATGCTGCACCTTTGAATACCGCTAAGCTTTTCATCAAAGAGCTACTGAATGCCTGGAATATATCCAGGTCTCCTCGCCTGGCGGCTGCGCTGGCATATTACAGCCTGTTCTCCCTGGTACCCATGCTGTTCATTGCCTTGAGTGTCGCCGGCATGTTTTTCGATAATATTAACGTCAGCCAGCAAATCTTCAGTCAGCTCGAGGCAGTTTTAGGGACACAAACTGCGGAATTCTTGCGCACCGTAATGGAGGATTTGGCAAATCGCAGCAATGGCAGCGGAGCTTTGAGTTCAATAATCGGTTTGGTAGCCCTTTTCTATGCTGCCACAGGTATCTTTGCCCAGCTCCGAGATGCGATCAACACAATCTGGGAGGGATCAGCAATCCTGCGTAATGCTCCAAAACAGATCATCCTGGACCGCCTGTTGGCTTTTGTCCTGGTTTTGAGCACCGGTCTGTTATTCGTTGTTGCCACCTTTGCCAATCTAGTGATCTCGCTGATCGTCTCTCTCTTGAGAATCAGTCTTCCCTTGTCCTTTGCAAACAATGCCCTGCTATTACTCCTGACTGTGGCCGCGTTGGCAGTCCTATATAAAATCCTGCCAGACGCAAAAGTCGCCTGGCGGGATGTCTGGATTGGGGCACTGATTACAGGGTCGATTTTCTTCCTGGCAGTGCAGCTCCTGAGTATTTATTTCAGCAGCAGCAACCTGGCTAGCGCATTCGGGGCGGCAAGCGCCCTGGCAGTGCTCCTGGTGAGCGTCTACTACATGGGCCAGATTTTCCTGGTGGGAGCCGTATTCACCAAGGTCTATGCCTATCGATTCGGCTCTAAACGGGCAACTGACCCAAAGGTAGACCAGGAAGCCGGACCGTAACGCCCCATTTCCAGCAAGCCCAAACTTACGTCCCGGCTAAGCGCCCGAACCAGACCTGCGCTCGCGCCGCCTGCGCCGGTCAGTGTTATCTTCGCCATGCTCTGCCAATCGCTGGGCGCGCAGCCAGGCTTCGCAATTCTCATCCACACCCATCAAAACATTGGTTGCCAGGATCGTCTTGTGGATCTGCTCTTCGAGAGGGTTTGTGATCGCGCTGGTCATCCCGGCGGCAATTGCCATCGCCAGGAAGGTAGCATTCAGGGTAACCCGGTCAGGCAAGCCGAAAGATACGTTTGAAGCGCCGCAGACTGTGTTTACGCCCAGCTCCTCCTGCACCCGCCGTACTATCGCAAACACCGCGGTACCCGCAGACCGCACCGCCCCGATGGGCATGACCAACGGATCGATTAATACATCCTGACGGGGTATCCCGTAAGACTCTGCCCGTTCGACGATCTTCTTGGCAATCGAGAAGCGCACATCCGGGTCTTCAGAGATCCCGGTCTCATCATTTGAGATACCGATTACTGCTGCATGGTGCTCCGCCACCAGCGGCAGGACTACCTCCAGGCGCTCATCTTCCCCGGTGACCGAGTTGACCAAAGGCTTACCCTGGTAAGCTTTCAGCCCGGCTTTGAGCGCGGCGACAATCGACGAATCGATGCTCAACGGCACATCCACCAGACCCTGGACAATGCGGATCGACTCCGCCAGAATGGCGGGCTCATCCGCCATGGGGATGCCCGCGTTGACATCCAGCATCTGGGCGCCAGCCTGCACCTGGGCTATGGCATCCGAGCGAACCCGGTCATAATCCCCGGCAGCCATCTCAGCCGCCAGCTTTTTCCTTCCAGTCGGATTGATCCGCTCGCCGATGATGACGAAGGGTCGACCCGGACCAATGCGAACCTCGCGCGTAGGCGAAGTGATGATAGTATCCATTATTCAAGGATCTCCTTAAAATCAAAAGTTTGCCTGTGATGATGCTGCCAGCGGCGGGGTAATAACCCGGCTTCCTCAATGATCTCGGCTACCAGCTCCTCCTGCCGGTATGCCATAACATGCACGCCACTCACTCCCCGAATCTCTCGCACCTGCTGAATGATCTCGATGCAGATTTGCTTGCCTTCCTGCCGCTGCTGTGGACCGGGCACGCCTTTCAGACGTTCAATGACCGCATCCGGGATATGTACTCCCGGCACGTGGTTGCGCATCCATTCTGCAGTCTTTGCCGAGCGCAGCGGTCCAACCCCGACCAGGATAAAAACCCTCTCGTGCAAACCCATCTCGCACACTGTTTGCATGAACTGCACCAGCCGCGGCACATCAAAGCAATACTGGGTCTGGATAAAATCCGCTCCGGCATCGATCTTCTTTGCCAGGCGTACCGGGCGGAAGTCGAAGGGAGGCACAAATGGATTGCTGGCAGCCCCAAGAAAGAAGTGGGGTGGGACATCCAGCTTGCGACCGCTCAGTAAGATGCCCTTCTCGCACATTATCCTGGCAGTGCGTAACAAGGTGGTCGATTCCAGGTCGAAAACCGGCTTGGCCTCCGGCTGGTCGCCCGCCTGCACCCCGTCCCCGGTCAGGCAGAGCACATTGCGCACACCCATCGCAGCTGCCCCTAATAGGTCGCCCTGGATGGCGATCCGGTTGCGATCCCGGCAGGAAACCTGCATCACCGGCTCGTAACCAGCCCGGGTGAGCAGGGCACACACCCCCACGCTGGACATGTGCACATTCGCACCCGAGGCATCGGTAGCGTTGATCGCATCGCACACCTCCGCCAGCACCAGGGCGCGCTCATAGACCGATTGCGGCTCGGCGCTATCCGGAGGGTTGAGCTCAGCCGTAACCGCGAACCTGCCGGAACGCAAGACACGCTCCAGCCGCGAGCCGGATTTCATCGCTCCCAGCCGGGGGGAATCATTTCCTGTTTGCGGTGAAGGTCGTTGATCCATGCTGAGGTATCCCGAAGCTGGTGGTTCAATGGCACCTGGATATGGGTTATCTCGTGCCCGAACACGGGCATATTTTTGGAGCGCTCCCACGCCTGCACCCAGATACACGGGCGGTCAGGATAGATCTCGCAATTCCCATTGAGCAGCACACCCCCGCACGGCCCGTTGCGCAGGTTTTTCGGGCAGGTCATCGGGCAGGTCATGCCGGTGTTGTGCAACACGCATTGTCCGCACATGCGGCAATCAAAGAGCGCCCCTTTGGAGAGCTTTTCCAGCCGGATAAAGACTCGCTCAGCCCAGCTACCCGGCAGCAACCAGCGCCGGAAGGGCAACATCGCCTTATAAGCCACCTGGTAAGTGAGTTCCAGGATATGCGGAGAATTTTGCAGACGCCGGAACATATCTTAGCTATTTATTCGCCTTGCGGATGATAGCCTTTATTGATCTTTAGCTCTCTCAGCCGCTCAGGTGTGTACTCAGCCTCCAGCTGAGCCACCAGGGCATCTGCCAGCGCCTCGGCATCTTCCTCACTGGTTTGCCACTCCGATGAACGCCATTCTGCCAGGTAATCATCCGTATCGGTTGCCTGACCCCGCATGGCGGCTTCATCGATAGCCTCCTGAAAGCGGACAGTTAACTGCCGGTTGACCCGTCTGCCATCTTGGCGTACTTTGATCTGGGCAGGAATATCTCGCCAATAAACGATCTGGTACTGCGTGCTCATGCTTCAATCATCTCCTTCAACCGGGTCTCCAGTTTTCCATAACCTGTCTGGCGCACTTCGAAAGGTAGCTTCAAGCTATCCGCAGCCCATTGCGCCCGCTCCAAAAGGGCAGGATCGTTGCGCTGAGCCAGATAGACCACTCGAGTGTAGTTAGCAAAATATTCGTCGCGCAATTCCGGATGGCGGTCCAACCCCAGGCCTTCCAGCACCAGATGGTCGAAAGATCCCACCAGGTAATCGGTCAGGAAAAACGTGCCTGGGGCTTCAGCCATCAAATGATCGAAGGTGCCATCGGCGTACATCTCATAGCAGTGGGGACCGCTCACCCGCTGAACCCCTTCTTTTTCAAGCATGCGGTCAAGCATCCCGCCGGTTCCACAATCGCCATAGACCACGATCACCCGCTCGTATTCGTCCTTCGCCTGGCGGATACGCCGCAGGACAGCCTCGGGGATACGGTCTGGTTGGTTATGCAACAATGAAGGGACGGCCAGGACGTCCGCATCCCAACCGTATTTTGCTTTCAGGGCCAGCACCTCGCGCGCCAGCGCCCCGCATGCGATTAGAGCAATCTTCATGCGCTCCCTATCTTCATGGAAAGGGCGCTTGAGATTGCCTGGATGTGCGCAGACGTGCTGCCACAGCAGGCGCCAATGATTCTCGCCCCTGCTGCATAGACTTGCAGCGCGTACTCAGCCATATCTTCAGGTGAAGCCCGGTACACCGGCTTACCCTTCACCAGCTCAGGGATACCGGCATTCGCCTTGGCAACCAGAATCGCCTCCGGCGCAGCTGCCCGCATCTTGCGCACGACCTCGATGATCTCCTCGGGACCATTGCCGCAGTTGCCGCCCACTGCTGCCGCGCCGAAGGAGTTTAAGGTGCTGATCGCTCGCTCCGGCGTCACACCCATCATCGTGCGTCCGCGGGTATCAAAAGTCATTGTTGTAATTACGGGAACATCTCTGGAAACCCGGCGCACAGCCTCGACCGCTGCCTGTACTTCCTCCAGGGCTGCCATGGTTTCCACCCAGATTACATCCACGCCGCTTTCAATAAGAGCAGCTGCCTGCTCGGAGAACGACTGCACCACCTCTTCGTAAGTCAGCTCACCCAGGGGCTGGATCAGCCCGCCCGACGGTCCGATATCGCCAGCCACCAGCGCGTTTTTCCCGCTGGTATCCACCACGCTGCGCAGGATCTGCACCGCGGCGCGGTTAAACTCAGCGACCCGGTCTTCCATTTTGTGTAACACCAGCCGGTAGCGGCTGCCGCCGAAGGTATTGGTGAGCAGAATCCGGGAGCCTGCATCCAGATATGCCTGGTGGACCGCTGCAACGCGCTCGGGGTGCTCCACATTCCATAGCTCGGGTGCGCCACCATGTTCCAGCCCGGACGAAAACAGCATCGTCCCCATTGCCCCATCAGCCAGGAGGTAATTAGTTTGCGAAAGGAGTGTTTGTATTTTATTCACGGGATTATCAGTTTAACTCACCACGTTTGATGGCTACTAATTTTTTGGCTTTCTCCACGGCCACCGCTGCGTCGCGGCAGTATGAATCTGCCCCGATCTCCTCGGCGAATGCTTCGTTGAGCGGCGCGCCGCCCACCAGGACGATGAGCTTGTCCCGCAGACCCTGCTCAACAAGGGTATTGATCACCACCCCCATATAAGGCATGGTGGTGGTTAACAATGCGCTCATGCCGAGGATACTCGGCTGGTGCTCGTGAATGGCCTTTATGAAGGTATCTGCATCGACATTGATACCCAGGTTAATCACATTAAAGCCGGCGCCTTCCATCATCATTGCCACCAGGTTCTTGCCAATATCATGGATATCGCCTTTCACCGTCCCGATGACCATCGTACCAACCTGCGGCGCGCCGGTCTCCGCCAGAAGCGGGCGTAAAATCTCCATTCCAGCTTTCATCGCCTTGGCTGCCATCAAAACTTCTGGAACGAACAGGACGCCATCCCGGAAATCGACTCCAACGACATCCATGCCTGCCACCAGGCCATTGGTCAGTACATCGTAGGGAGTCAAGCCGCGCTTGAGCAGCTCATTCACGCTTGCCACAACCTCAGCTGCCAGCCCATCGTACAGATCATCCTGGATCAGCTCGAGGATCTCTGGGGTTTCCATTTGGGTGATGTCAATATCTTCGCTCATTTGTGGTTTACTCCATGTATTCTTGTAAGGATTTGGATAATTCTCAGGTTCTAGCCCATTGGCGCGGGCGGGCACGTTGCCTGCGCCCTTGGTGGTCATCTCTGGCCTCAGGAAGTATCCCCGCCAGGGAAGGGAACGAATCCCGTTTATGAGGGATATTCAGCGCAGCCACAAACTCGTCCTGGAAAGATGCCTCCAGGGGAGTGGAAATATGCTGCACCCAACGGGCAAGCTCTGCCGCTTTGAGGCGTAATCCCTTGTTTAGCAAGGCAAAGCGCGCCCCATCCCCGGCAGCGTTACCCACAGCAGATACTCGATCCAGGGCGCAATCCGGGATCAACCCCAGGATCATGGCGTGCAGCGGGCTGATGTACGTACCGAATGCACCAGCCAGCACAACCCGGTCAACCTTCTGGACACCCCGGTGGTTCATCAACAGCTTCGTTCCGGCATACAGTGCAGCTTTGGCTAATTGTATCGAACGGATATCATTTTGTGTAACTACAATTGGCGCTCCGGTGGCGCTAAGCTCCGCGTCTACCAGAATATACTCGCCGGTTCTGCCCAGGTAGTGCACTCTCGGAGTACGTTCTCTTGCCGATTCGACGAAAAGCCCACCAGAATCAATGACTCCTGCCAGGAAAAGCTCAACAATCACCTCAATAATCCCGCTGCCGCAGATACCGGTTGCCTTCGCCGTCCCTGGAATTGTACTCCCATCCCCGGGTTCGATCCATTCATCATAACCGATTACCTTCAACCGCGGTTCAAGGGTCACCGGATCGATACGGACGCGCTCGATTGCTCCGGGAGCTGCTCGTTGCCCATGAGTGATTTGAGCACCCTCGAAGGCTGGCCCGGTCGGGCTAGAAGCCACCAGCACCTGCTGGCGGTTGCCCAGCACGATCTCGGCATTCGTGCCCACATCGACAATGAGCTGGATCTCATCCTGCTCCGAGGGCATCTCCGCAATCTGGACAGCCACATTGTCTGCGCCTACATGCCCGGCTATGAGGGGCAGCAAGTGCAGGCGGGCTGCCGGGTGTAAAGCCAGCCCAATATCGCGCGCTTTCAGATCCAGGGCTGAATCCACTGCAAGAGCAAAAGGCGCGCCGCCCAATTCCACCGGGTTGATCCCCAGCAGGATGTGGTGCATTACCGGGTTACCGACAATCACCGTATCGATGATGTCCTCGAGAGCCAGACCTGCGCTGGCAGCAGCTTTCTCCGCCAGCTCATTCAGGGTGCGAACTACGGCTTTGTTCAAGCGGGATAACCCTTGTGCCTCGCGGGTGGCGTAGCTCACCCGGCTCATCAAGTCCTCGCCATAGCGCACCTGGGGGTTCATGGATGCCTGAGTGGCAAGGACCGCCCCGGTGCGCAGATCGCAGAGGTGCGCCGCCACGGTTGTCGATCCGATGTCAACTGCCAGGCCGTACAGGCCTTCATGGTAGCCGGGCTGGACGCGCAGCACTTCCTTTCCCTGCCAGACGGTTACCGTGACCGAAAAATCACCTTCGCGCAGGGCGGGTTGCAGGGTCGGGACTACCTTGATGTCAATGGTAAGGTCGTGCAAGCCCCACTCGGCCTCCAGCGCTTGTGCCAGACGCTCCCAGTCGCCGCGCGAATCGCCGAGCTCTGGTGGAACCACCTCCACGTACACCTGGTTGACCGCCGGGTCGATCTCGATCACCCGGTCTGAGGCAGCTTTGGCAATGATCTGCTTGCGCGCCTGGCTCTCCTCCGGAACGGTGATGAGCAGGTCCCCCAGCACTTCGGCTGCGCAGGCTAGCCTGCGCCCTTCCAGGCGCTCGTTCATGCTGAACTCCAGCTCGCGGGCAGTGGGAGGCGTTAGGTGAGTGGCTGCCGAAGTGATGGCATGCTTGGGGAAATATCCCTCTTCCACAATCACCTGGCACTTCAGGCAAGTCTGCCGCCCGCCACAGATCGACTCTAGCTCTACACCCAATTCCTGGGCAGCTTTGAGCAGATTCGTGCCGCGCTGGACCTTGCCGCGCCGACCAGATGGCATCAAGGCGATCTGGCAGTATTCTTCTTCGTGCCTGGAATGATCTGTCACAATTGATGAGACCTTTTATTCTACTTCTGTACGAGTGGCGCGTTGGCGACGCCGGCGCACCCCGGAGAGATCTTCAGCCTCATGGGCGGAAACCCGCTTCCACCCCTCCGGTGGTACGGCATCCCCAGCAACCATACCCGGGAAGGCAGCCCGCACGCGAGCCTCTACCTCGGGAGAGAATACTGCCGGGTTATCTCGGGTGAGGATCTCTTTGACGCGTTTCATTGCACTAGCCTGCGAATCCAGGCCACCGCGCTCTTTCCATTGGGCGCGCGGATCGCGGTCGGCGATCTCCGCCAGGAACATCGCCGAGCGCATTCGCTCCAGGGTGTGCTCGGTGCCGGCAAACATGCCTCCCGGCCCAACCTCGGCAATCTGGTCCAGGGCAAAGTTCGCCTCGCTGAACTCGAACCCCTGGCGAATACGCTTCATCATCATGGCGATCTCATTATCGATCACCGCCTTGGCAAAGTCAAATGCCATCAGCGAGTCCAGCAACCCGCCCATATTGAAGATATCTACCCCGCCCAGGTAGCCTGCCACCACCGACATGCCGGTCTCATAGCCAGACTGGGCATCGTTCACCTTGGAGTTGGTCAGGCCGATATAGCCGCCGGAGGGCACGTTATAGTAGCGCGCCATCTGTGCGCACGCCATGTGAAGCATGCCGGTCTCGATCGCCCCTGGGGAGTAGGCCCCGCTGCGCATATCGGCTACCGTCGGCAGGGTGCTATAAATGACCTCCTTGCCGGGCCGGATCATCTGGGTCAGCACGGCTGCCGCCAGGAACTCAGCGTTGCACTGCGCCAGAGTGGCAAGCAGGGTCAGGGGAGAGGTTAGCCCGGCGTTTGGCACAATCGAGAAATAGCTGGGCAGGTCCTTTTCGCTGAAGATGATCAAATCCTGAGTGGAATCAAAATCCATTGTCAGGGGAGAGACAACCGGACAGTAGTGGTGGGTCAAGAAGGGATGCTCGCGAAACGCCTCTTCACTGCCTGCCACCAGGGATATCAGGCGGATCATCTCATCGGCTTCATTCGGCGGGGTATTGGCCCGCACCGGCTTGAAGGTGTTCTTCATCGAAGGGTAATAGCGCGACAGGCTGAACTGCCCTTGAGGTGCATCATCCGCCAGGGTAGAGATAGAGAACACATCGTAGCCAGGAAGCTCATTGATCAAATAGGCAATCCGGGCCAAATCGGCAGAGGTGGAGCGGCGCTCGTATCCTGTGACTGGATCGATGATGTTCGGTGCCGAGCTGCCAGTGAGGATCAACGGGCTGTCACCCGGGATCGTTCGGTCAAATTTCGGATCGCGTGCGTAAAAAGTGAATGTGGGCGGGAACATCGCCTGATATTCCGCCACCACCTTGCGGGGCAAGCGGACGATCTGCCTATCCTTGTCCACCTGGGCGCCGTGTTCGGAGAAGATTTCCACAGCACGTTTGTTGCGGACGAGCATCCCCACCTGCTCAAGGATCTCGAGCGACGCGTCGTGGACCCGTTCGACCTGCTCATCAGAAAGCAGCGTGGCAAAGTTGTAAATCATCTAAGCTCTCCTTGTGACTAAAAAAGGTTGTCCTTACAAATCGAATGGCGCCGCCTCGGTCACAAAGCGGAACCGGTCCCCCCGGTACCGGTCCTTGCCATACTCCACCGGGCGGTTATCTTGATCGTACGAGATGCGCTTTTCTAACATCAGGGCAGCGCCGACCCGGATCTTCAATAGCTCAGCCTCAAAGGAGGAGGCAACGACCGGCTCAAAGCTCTGTTGGGCGCGGGTGATCTGGACCCCATACTCCGTCTCCATGACCTCGTAGACGGAGCGGCTTTCAAGGTCGTAGCGGTCCAAACCGGGGAAACGCCGCACGGGAATGATATAGGATTCGATCATCACCGGCTCGTGGTTAATCGAACGCAGGCGCAAGATTTTATATGCCGGCGATGATACCGGCACAGCCATCTGGCGAGAGAGGGCTGCATCAGTCAAGGTCTCATCCAGAGAGATAACCTGCGTGCCGGGGGTATAACCCCGGTTTTGCATTCGCCGGGTAAAACGGAAGACCACATCCATCTGCCGGTCAATCTTGGGCTCACCGACAAAGGTGCCGATGCCATGCTTGCGCAACACCAAACCCTGCGATTCCAACACCCGCAGGGCACGCCGCAGTGTCATCCGGTTAACGCCCAGGTTTTCACTCAGCTCTCGTTCTGCAGGCAACCGGTCGCCAGGGGCAAGCTCACCCGACTCGATCTGGCTCACCAGCCTGTCTGCGATTTGAATATAGAGCGGCACAGAATAGGCCAGTGGCTGGTGAAGCGAGCTAGAATCCGTCTCGTGATAGATTGGGGGGTTAGAAGGATCAGTGGTATACATTTCTTATACCACATTATACTTGATTTACCGGTCAAGGGCAATCGGAGATTTGCCGTCTTAGAGGCGGGTTTTACTTTACGCGCCTGCCAGGCTATCGGGAAGAGGTATAGCGACCTGCAACCCTGCTTGTTTGAGCGCATCCAGGCCGTAACGGCGGAGGATCGTGGCGATATCCAGACGATTTTCAGGCAGGGTTTTTGCCATCAACCGTACCTGTACTGACCAGGGTGAAAAGCTGTTCCAACCCTGGATCACAGGTGCCTCGAGCAACTGCCCGGCAATCTCCGGATCGGTGGCAGCTTTTTCCATGGCGGCTTTCAGCACATCGACAACCTTGCCGATATCGGCATCAAAAGGCACATTGAAATCCACTACCACCCGCATCCAATCATATGCCACCCGGGAGATCACCCGGATATCACCATTTGGGACGATGATCAACCGGCCTTCCACATCTCGAATAATGGTCGTGCGCAGGGTGATCTGGTCAACCGTCCCGGTGACATTCCCAATGCTCACCCCATCCCCGAAAGTGACCACGTCCCCCACCCGAAACTCATCCTCAAAGAGGATCAACATACCCCCAATATAATCTTTGATCAAAGTTTGCGCCCCTAGCGAAATTGCCAGGCTGGCAACCCCCACAGATGCCAGCAAGGGGGCGATATCAATACCGAAAACCAGCAGGATCATCAAAACCGCTATGAAGACACTTACGATATTAACTACATAGTTGCCCGTGGTTAAGAAGGTTTTATAACGCGCCGCAACCTGCGCATCTGTGCCGGTACGCAGCAGCCTCTTTTCAAATCGGGGGACAAAAACCGAGATTGCCCGCATGGCGATCAGAGCAAGCACAATAATCAATACAGTCTGGAACGTCTTCGCCAGAATGCCGCCATTTTGTGCAAGGAGAAGATTCAAGATTTCCATGGGCTTTCTTCCGGGTTTATTTTATCTTAAAATATAGCTAAGGAGAGTTCGCAGACCTGATACAATTCTTATGAGCAGATATGCCGGAGTGGTGCCCGAAATGTAATGCGATGCTCCCGCCCGGATCGCGGAAATGCCCCGTATGTGGGGCAAAGCTGCCCTCCAGCCCGGGTGATCAGACCTCAAACAAAGAGATCTTCTGGTTCAGCGCGTATATTATTGGCCTTGCCTTGATTCCGCTGCTGATTGCACTTGGAATCGGGATATTGTGCATTTTATTCTTTCGCTAGATTTGATCGATTGAATGGGAGGAAGTAAGCATGGATTTCGAATTGAATGACGAACAACATATGTGGCGGGAGGCTGTGCACGATTTTGTTGCGAGGGAGGTAAAACCCAGGGCGCGCGAGGTGGATGAAAACAGTGAGTTCAACTGGGCTGCAGTGCGCAAGATGGGACCCCTCGGGCTATTGGGACTGAATGTTCCTGAGGAATATGGTGGCGCTGGCGTGGATGCGATCAGCGGGGCGATAGCCATTGAAGAAATCGCCTGGGGGTGTGGTGGTACCGCCCTGGCAATATCAGCTCACAATGGGTTAGGTTGCGCCC
This sequence comes from Anaerolineae bacterium, assembly GCA_041301185.1. GTDB lineage: Bacteria > Chloroflexota > Anaerolineae > Anaerolineales > UBA4823 > JAQBDA01. Next base: position 12,902 of record JBFYSV010000252.1, on the reverse strand, counting down.
CACTGGTTCTATTTGCTTCGGAATTTCTAAAGAACAAGTTTTTACCGACTGTCACCAGCGGGGAGGGCAAATTAGCAGCTCTGGCGCTCACCGAACCGGGCGCCGGGTCAGATTTAAAAGGGGGAGTGCAGACACGAGCTGTGCTTGACGGGGATGAATGGGTAATCAACGGCTCGAAAATGTGGATTACCAACGCGGGGGTCGCAGATTTTATCCTTACCCTGGTGCGCACTGACCCGGGGGGTGGTTCGCACTCATTGAGCATGATTTTGGTTCCAACCGATTCACCCGGCTTGCACATTGCTCCACCGGAAAATAAAATGGGGGTAAGAGGATCTCACTCAAATGCCATTTCCTATGATAATGTTCGCGTACCAGCAGAATATATTGTGGGTGAGGTTGGTGGAGGCCTGCGACAATGCTTGCAGGTGTTAGACGGCGGGCGAATCAGCATTGGCGCGCTATCAGTTGGCCTGGCACAGGCCGCGCTGGAAGAGTCCCTGCGATATGCCCAGGAACGACAGGCGTTTGGCAAACCTATCGCAAGCCACCAGGCGATCCAATGGATGCTTGCGGATGCAGCCACTGAAATTCAAGCCGCAAGACTGATGATTTATTACTCTGCCTGGCTGAAGCAGCAGGGTAAGCCTTTCACCAAACAAGCGGCGATGGCAAAACTATTTGCCACCGAAATGGCGGAACGCGTCACCCGCAATGCCATCCAGATCCACGGGGGTTACGGCTACAGCCGCGAGTATCCGGTTGAGCGGATGTACCGGGATGCCCGCCTGATGACGATCGGCGAAGGGACCAGCGAAATGCAGCGCATGGTGATCGCAAGACTGCTGCTGCACAATTAATAATAAACGGGCGCTTCGAGCGCCCGTTTTATTGATCAAGGTTCTGCTGCGGCAGCAGTCGCTTCATTCAGCAGCTGCCAGTCCGTGGGTGGCCAGTACACAATCTCGGCTTTGCCGATGACATTTTCTAGCGGGACCATCCCCCAGCTATGCGAGTCGGATGAGCTGTTGCGGTTATCGCCCAGGACGAATAATGAGTCGCCGGGCACTTCCCAGGTGCCGTCATAATCCGGCGAATCACTGATATAGGGCTCATCCAAAAGGACATCGCCTACAAACACATCTCCACTTGAAACCCGGATCGTATCGCCGGGCAGGCCGATCACCCGCTTGATATACGGCTCGCGGTTTGGATCAGGCGGGTAGTGAAAGATGATAATATCTCCCCGGCCTGGTTCGCCAAGCCGGTAAGCCAGCTTATTGACAATGATAAAATCACCTGCATACAGGGTGGGCTGCATGCTGATCGATTCTACCCGAATGCGGGCAGAGATGGCATTGATCCCCAGGAACAGGATCAGAGACAACGCCAGGGTTTCCACCACATCCAGCAGGAAACGGCGCAAGCTGCCGCGTTTCTCGCCGGCCGGTGGCAGCTCCATATCCGGCAGATACTCACTACGATAATTATCCATTACAGTCTGTTAAGTCCTCAGGTAGGCAATTATAATCACTTGGGAACTTTTGTGAACAGATAGTTCTGTGATCTAACAGAATTCTAATTTCATCCTGCTGTCAGGCGATGCCCTGCTTCGGCCTCAGGATCGCCCCGCAGCAAGTCAATCGCATGCGCCACTACCGGCAGGATGACACGCAAATTTTCGACTGCACCCCTCGGGCTGCCTGGCAAGTTGACGATTAGGGTGCGGCTTCGGATACCAGCCACTGCGCGCGAGAGCATGGCGTGCGGCGTTACTGCCAGGCTGGCTGAGCGCATCGCCTCAGCTATGCCAGGCGCTGGGCGCTCGATCACCGCAGACGTCGCTTCGGGTGTCACATCTCTGGGGCTGAAGCCCGTCCCACCGGTGGTTAGGATCACGTCGATTTCGTCACCATCTGCCCAGGCGACCAGTTTCTCTTGCAGAACGTTCAACTCATCTGGAACGATTTCCCGAAAGACGACTTGCCAGCCCTGGGACAGGATCACCTCCTGCAGGGCGGGTCCGGAGGCATCTGGGCGCTCGCCCCGCGAAGAGCGGTCTGATACGGTGAGGATTCCAAAACGCAAAGCCATGTTAAATCAAATCTTTTGCATAGGCATAAAGATCAGCCATACGCCCCCAACCTCGCTTCTCATAAAAGCGGATCGCGTCCTCGTTATCGCGTGTGACGAGCAGGTAACAGCGGATGCAGCCCTTCTTTCGCAGGCGTTCTTCCAGCTCGCTCGCCAGCAAGCCCCCTACCCCATTCTGACGGTGCTCGCTGCTGACAGCCAGGTGGTACATCAAGCCACGCCGACCATCGAAACCGCCCAGCACTGTCCCGACCAGCTTGCCGTCAATTTCTCCCAGCAGGAAAAGGTCGGGGTCTCGGGCCATCTTCTTTGCGATCTCCTGCAGGCTGTCGGACCGTCCTACGTGCACACCCGGTCCAGCATGGGTCCAAAAATCGTAGACCGCCTGGTAATCGTCCGGAAAACGGAACTCGCGGATCTGGACCCTGACCTCACTCATCTTCCTGCCCAACCAGCTGCTTCCATGGACCGTGGATTCCATCATCGGTCACGCCAAAGAAATAACGCATGCCCTGTGCAGTGCGCTGAGCAAGATCATATCGAATGAGCTTACCCTGCTTCTGCCGGGCGATCAAACCCAGATCGCCCTCCCAGTGGACGCCCGCCTGGGATAGATCGGCGGGCAAATTGGCATGGCTGGTAATGGCGTAATGCCACAGCCGGCGAGCTGATGAGCGGGTGACGTTTTTTACCACGTTATTGTTCCGCAGATCGCGCATGGTGTAATAATGGACCCCATTCCGCTCATCCACAGAGACCACTTCGACACCAGTCCTGGGAGGTGTGACAGCTTCGTCGGTTGGGATAATGTTGAGGTCCGTTTTGGTCGTTTGGGGCGCTGCCTGGGCAGCTACCGCAAGCGGCTCTGCCTCGACCACCTTCTTTTCCATTCGGCTCATCACCAGCTCGACGATCTCATCCCGCACTGCCAGACCTGTCTCCGCTTCTGAACGGACATAGATTTTGTTATCATCTACAGCATACGGGGTTTCGTTCCCCCGCGGGATGAGGATGCGGATGATCTTTTTACCGCTTCTTTCGTGGATATCCAGGGTGGTTTGCAACGGCGGGCTGATGCGGTTGCTGATCTCTTTTTCTAGCTGAACGACGGACTGTTCCGCATCTGGAACGCCTGCCATAGGTTTGCGCGGGTCTGCACTCAAGCCGATATAGAGCGTGCCGCCATTCGTGTTGGCAAAAGCACATACGTCAGCTATTACCGCGTAACGCTTGCCACCCCGGATCGACATACTCTCGTGAAAATCCTGGATGATGTTCGCCCCTTCTTCCTGGGCGGTGTGAATAAAGTCATACGCTGGCTCTTCTTGGTGGCGGTGGGGACGGGTGCGAGCGAAGTCGTTGCTCTGGAATAGCTCTAATAACGCCTCGAAGCTGACCTCGGGCAAGAGGACATCGGTAGGCCGGTCCCCCACCCCCAGGTTCTTCTTGCGCTGTGAATCCACCAGCAGGCGGTGGGCATCCGAACCCTGGATGCAGTGCATCCGCCGGGGGTATTCCGGCTTGGTGCCGTTGAAGAAGGCTGCTGTCGAGCGCTTCCCCTTCTGCTCCAGGTCGGTCACTTCCAGAGCGTGCAGGTTGGCATCTTGGGTATATGCGATCTTGGTTTGCCCACCAAAGGGGATGCCGCGCATCGCCACCCCATTGCTGGAATTGGCGTGGGCGGCGATGACCAGCCCTCCCGCTTCGGCGATCAGCCGGTAGGCAGTCAACACATCTGTCGTCGCGCCTACCGTGGCTGAGCCGTCGTCCAGCTGCTCCGAATGGATGTTCAAGTCGATGAGCAGGTATTCAATATCCCGCACCGGCTTATTGGGGGGAAAAATACCTAAAATATGAAAACCGAACGTGGCAGTGAACTCAATCCCGGGAAGCACCAGGACTTTATTCATCAAGCGGCGGTATTCTGCCAGGCGCAGCTTCTCATCTGGCAATAGCCGGCCTAACTTCTCTAAGAACTCGAGCTGCTCAATTTCCTGGCGCATGCGCCGGTAACCGGCTACTGAGTTATGGTCGGTGAAGGCAATCATATCCAGGCCGCGCGCTTCTGCGCGGTGGATAATGTCTAAAAATGATATACCCGGCTGCTGGTAATCCCCCGAAGCCGGCGTGTGAATATGCAAATCCATTGTGCGCCACTGCATTGTGGCAGGACTTCGTTTTTTTCCCACAGCTTAATTCCCTAAAATGTTTCGTATTTGCCCGATTAGCTCGTCGGGCATGAATGGTTTCATGATAAACCCGTCTGCGCCAGCCTGGAAGCACTCGCGGCTCAACTCGCGACCGGAGGAGACCAGGATACGCATGGGCTTGAAATTCTGGTCCTGGCGCAGATCGCGCAGCAGGTCGAAACCGTTGATTTGGTCCAGGTGGATATCCAGAATAAGCAGATCGGGCATGGCGGTTTGCAGCGCGTCCAGCACCTGCGGGATTTTTCTGGCGTGGTCAATGTGAAATGCCCGAAAACCTTCGAACTCCAACAAGGTTTGCAGGAGCGAAAGCATTGTAGGATCGTCTTCCATGATCGCAATCTTAGACATCCGCAGTTACTACCTCCCCCTTGGTCGCCTTCGAGGCAGCGCGTGGCTTGCGCGCTGCTTTAACAGGCTTCTCCAGCGCAGCGTTGATCACCTCATCCACGGTCTCGGCAAAAATGAAGTGAATATCTTTCCGCACCTCTTCTGGCAAGTCCTCCAGGTCAGCTTCATTGCGGCTAGGCAAAATGACCGTCTTGACCCCACTTCGGTGGGCTGCCAGCACTTTTTCCTTAATACCACCCACCGGCAATACCTGGCCGCGTAAAGTAATCTCCCCGGTCATGCTGATATCCGCCCGTACCGGCATTCCCTTCACCAGAGATGCCAGGGCTGTTGCCATGGTCACGCCAGCCGATGGGCCATCTTTGGGTTGAGAGCCAGCCGGGATGTGCATGTGGATATCCGATTTCTCGAAGAAATCCGGGTCAAGCCCTAATTGTGCCGAGCGCGAGCGAACGTAGGAGAGCGCTGCCCGGGCAGATTCCTGCATCACGTTTCCGATTGAGCCGGTAACCTGGAAGCCTTTACTGCCTGGCATGGCAGTAGCCTCGATGAAGAGGATATCCCCTCCCACCGGCGTCCAAGCCAGACCGGTCGCAACCCCCGGGATCGATGTGCGCAGGCTGATCTCTTCAGTCCCGAAGAATTTTGGCCGGTCGAGGTATTGGGCCACCTTTTCCGGGGTGATCTCAACCTGCTCTGTGACTCCCTCGGCAATCTTGGTGACCACCTTGCGGCAGACCCCTCCGATCTCGCGTTCCAGGCTGCGTACTCCAGCCTCACGAGTATAAGACCGGATGATTTTCTGCAGAGCTGCCTGGGTGAATTTAACCTCCTCCGGTCTCAGCCCGTTCTCGCGCAGCTGGCGCGGGATCAGGTACTGCTCGGCAATGGCAATCTTCTCATGATCGGTGTAACCGGAGAGCTGGATGATCTCCATCCGGTCGCGCAGAGGACCCGGGATGGTATCGAGAGAGTTGGCGGTCGTAATGAACATCACCTGGGAAAGGTCAAAAGCCACCTCCAGGTAATGATCGCGAAACTCTGCATTTTGCTCTGGATCGAGCACTTCCAGCAATGCCGAGGCTGGATCGCCATGGAAGTCAAAAACCAGCTTATCCACCTCGTCCAGCATGAAAACCGGGTTGCGTGTTTCGATGCGCCGCAAAGCCTGTAAAATCCTGCCCGGCATCGCCCCGATATAAGTCCGCCGGTGCCCGCGAATCTCGGCCTCATCCCGCATACCGCCCAGCGAAATGCGCACAAACTTCCGGCCCATTGCGTGGGCTATCGAGCGACCTAAAGAGGTTTTCCCCACGCCGGGGGGGCCAACAAAACACAGAATGGCGCCCTCACGGATGCGGCGGATCTCATCGATCTCCTCCACCACGTGCTCATCGGCTCGCTCCTGGCGTAGCTTGCGCACAGCCAGATATTCCAGGATACGTTCTTTGATATCTTCTAGCCCGTAGTGGTCCTGATCCAGCACCTGGCGAGCATGCAGTATATCCAGATTATCTGGGGTTAACCCAGACCAGGGCAAGGAGACCAGCCAGTCCAGGTAGGTGCGGATAACACCGTATTCGGCGGCAGCGGTTGGCAGCCTGGAGAGGCGGTCCAGCTCGCGGCGGGCTTGCTTATCCGCCTCGGGGGGCATGCCGGCAGCTTCGATCTTGGCGCGGAACTCTTCCACTTCTGCCGTTTGCTCGTCGCTTTCCCCCAGCTCTTTCTGGATTGCCTTGAGCTGCTCTCTCAGGAAATACTCGCGCTGAACTTTTTCGATCTCCGAACGGGCTTCGTTTTGGATTTTTAACCCAATCTCGAGCACCTCGATCTCGCGCACCAGGATGCCTGCCAGGCGGTGCAGCTTCTCAGAGACCGAGTCCATCTCGAGCAAGAGCTGCGCATCATCCAGCTCCATACGCTGGAAATTTGCTACCGTGTAGGCAGTTTGCAGCGGGTCATCCAGGGCAAGGACCGAGGTGACCAGCTCGCGAGGGATGGATGGGATCATCTCCCCAATCCGACCGAACTGCTCACGAGCATTGCGCGCCAGTGCTTCAACTTCAGCCCCGTCATCAACAATTTCCGGGTGCAGTTGGATTTTCGCCTTCAAGTAGGGCTCCATCTGCACGTACTCGTCCACTTTGCAGCGAAGCATGCCCTGGACCACCAGGCGAATTGTGCCATCTGGCGCTCTGAACAAGCGGTGGATCATGGCAACTGTGCCCACCGAGTACAGATCGTCAGGCCCGGGAGCTTCGAGATCAGGGTCGCGCGAGGCTACCAGGGCAATCAGGCGCTCATCACTGGCTACCACATCATCCACCAGGCGGATCGAGCGGGGCTGACCGATGGTCAAAGGCACCGCGGTCTGTGGGTAGACAACCACCCCGCGCAATGGCAAGACAGGCAATTCTGAGGGGATCTCAGACTCCTGCTCCATCGGATCAGATTGAGCGCCTGGTGTTACCTCAATGCTCTGCTTGACGGCATGCGGGGTGCCAGATTTTAGAACCAGCTCTTCCAGGGACATCTCGTCTTGATCGCCAAAATCAAACATATCGAATAGATTGGTATTCCATCGGGTGGCTGGCATAGCTACTCAAACCGGGTTAACACGAGGTCGGATAACATACTAATCTTCGACCTCGATTCGATGCGGGCGAGCTTTAGGCAGGATTACCCGAAGAAAGCCATTGGAATAAACTGCAGTGATCTCATTGACTGACACCGGGTAGGGCAGCTCAATATCCACACCGAACTCGCCGAAACGAATCTCCATTTGATGGTACGCCCGGCGCTCAGCAGTCTCAGCGCGCACACCGCGGATCATCAGGTAGCGCTCATCGACAAAGATCGTAAAATCCGTCTCCAGCATTCCTGCAATTTCAATCCTTACCACCAAGACTTCTTCGGTCTCAAATACATCTGTTGGGGGGCGCCAGACATGCGAGCGGTTTGCCATCCGGTAACGCGAAGAGTCTTCCCGTTGCTGTAGATTTTGCAACACATAATGGACGGTTTTTATCGGATCGGGGGTCAATTCGAGACTAACCATAAACAATCCTCCCGGTTGGCGCACCAGTTACAAGTCGAGAATTTACCATTCAGAAAAATTTCGCCGGAGCACAGCGGTGTTAAACCAGGGCAGCACGCGCTGCTGCTAAAACTTCCTCGTATTTCGGCTCATCACCCAGGACGGGCATGTAATCTGCGTACACGATTTTTCCACTACGGTCTACCACAAAGATCGCCCGACGGAAGACGTGTACCTCTTTGAGCAAGACGCCGTACTTCTCGCCGAATTCCGCAGTTTTGTAATCTGTTAGGGTGATAACCTTATCCACCCCGGCTGCACCGCACCAGCTACTCAGCGTAAATGGCGTATCCATGCTAACCGTCAGAATGACGATATCTTCACCCAGGCTGGCTGCCTCCTGGTTAAAGCGTCGGGTCTCTCGGTCGCAAACCGAGGTGCTCAAAGATGGCAGAGAACCGATGATACGTACCTTGCCAGCGGTATCCTGTAGCCCCTTGAATGGGGACCAATCCATTGCGGTGGCGTCAAACTCGGGAGCTTGCTGCCCGACCTGGATATCGCCTCCCACCACGGTCACGTCTTGATTCTTAAAACTAAACACTCCTTTTCTTTCAATAGCCATAGATTCCTCCATAGTATGGAATTTTTACCGTTGCATCCGACAGATGCTTCACTATCAATAAGATGATGATTAATCCCACCCGATTCCGGGACTCAATCTCGAATAACCAGAGGCCTTGTTTGATTTCTCGTATGAGACCACAAGCAATCTTCGGATTGATACTTATTATATCCGAATAATAGCCTGTCATCGCCCCATGATTGCTCAATTATCCACCCCTGCTACGATTACCGATCTTTTTCCTCACCCAGTCAGCTTAAATTCCAGTGCCTTCTGGTATAGGTGAACATATCGTTGGGCTGAAGCCGCCCAGGTAAAGTCAGTTTCCATGCCCCGGGTTTGCAAAAGGCGCCACTCGGCCGGTCGCCGGTAAGCTTCGATAGCCCGGATAATCGCCACAAAGAACGCCTGGGAGGTGTAATTCTCAAATACGAAGCCATTCCCTTCTCGACTGGCAGGCTGGTAGTCTGCAACCGTATCCGCCAGCCCGCCTGTCCGGCGCACAACCGGTATCGTGCCGTAGCGCATGGCGATCATCTGACCCAAACCGCACGGCTCGTACCGGCTGGGCATCAGAAACATATCCGCGCCGGCGTAGATGCGCTGCGCCAATCCCACATCGAATGTGAGTGCAATTGCCACCTGACCAGCGTAACGCTGTCCTATCCGCCGGAAGAGGTCCTGGTAGTGCTGGTCGCCTGTGCCCAGGAGCACCAGCTGCAGCCCTGTTTCAACCAGCAAAGGTTCAATGATCGATTCCAGCAGGTCAAATCCTTTCTGGTCTGCCAGGCGGGAGACTATCCCCACAATCGGGACAGCTGGATCTTCTTTCATATTACCTTCTCGCTGCAAAGCCAGCTTGTTCTCAATTTTTCGCTCCAGGCTCTCCAAATCATATTGCACTGTGAGGTGCGGGTCAGTTGCCGGATTAAAAAAATCGGTGTCCAGACCATTGAGAATGCCGAATATGCGCGCCTTGCGATACTTTAGCACCGCATCCAGCCCCTCGCCGTATTCAGGTGTCAGGATCTCCTGCGCGTAGGTCGGACTGACGGTATTGACTACCTCCGCGTATAAAATTCCCTGGCTCATCAGGTCGATCTGGTCTGAGTTCCCACCGATCTGAGGTCGCAGGAAACCGCCGCCGAGACCGGTCATTGCCAGGATCTTTTGGTCGAAGATGCCATGGTAGGCAAGGTTATGGATCGTGAAAACGGTTGCCGCACCGGCGTAGATCGGGTCCTTATCGTAAGTGGTCTTCACCATACTGGGGATGATCGCCGTGTGCCAGTCATTGCAATGCACAATATCTGGCGACCAGTTCAGCATTCTCACCGCTTCCAATGCTGCCCGGCAGAAAAAGATAAACCGCTCACCATCGTCCGGATAGCCGTAAATTCCCTCTCTGCCGAAGTAGTGCTCGCTCTCCACCATGTACACCGGGACACTACCGTCCAGGTCAGTCTTCAGCAGACTGGCTGGCTCATCTCCTCCCGGAAGCGGCACCTGAAATACATCCAGAGCGGGCTCCAGGCGATATATCTCGGGGGAGATGCGCCCATACCTGGGCATGATCACCCGCACATCGTGGCCTAGCTCCCGCAAACTCTTGGGTAGCGATCCAGCTACATCTGCCAATCCACCCACTTTCGCATACGGAGACGCTTCAGCAGTGACATAGAGAATACGTAATGGAGAAGGGCACATATCAGCCAACCTGTTCTATTTGCATTATGCTGGTTTCTTTGCCAGACCCGCTTGAAGAGCTGCCCCTACTATCATCTGGGCTTCATCCTGGATCTGTTTCAGATGCTGCTCATCCTTAAAGCTCTCGGCGTACACCTTGTACACGTCTTCAGTTCCGGACGGACGGGCAGCAAACCAGCCGTTCTCAGCCACCACCTTTAATCCGCCAATCGCTGCATGATTACACGGGGCATGGGTCAGCCGGGCAACGATTTTCTCTCCAGCCAGCTCTTCCGCCGTGACCATTTCAGGAGAAAGGTTCCCCAGAATAGATTTCTGAACCGGGTTTGCAGGCGCATCTGTGCGTGCATAAAATGCCCTACCAAATCGATCCTCTAAAGAACGATAATGCTCGCCCGGGTCACGACCCGTGGTTGCCAGCATCTCCGCAGCCAGGAGATCGAGGATAAACCCATCCTTGTCGGTCGTCCAAACCGTACCGTCCTTGCGCAGGAAGGATGCACCAGCACTTTCTTCCCCTCCAAATCCGAACGAGCCGTCCAGCAACCCCTCTACAAACCACTTGAACCCTACCGGCACCTCGCACAGCCTGCGCCCAAGCAGGGCTGCTACCCGGTCGACCATCGAGCTGGAGACCAACGTCTTGCCTACCGCAACATTCTCCCCCCAGCCCGGGCGGTTTTGGAACAGGTACCAGATTGCTGTAGAGAGGTAATGGTTGGGGTTCATCAACCCGGCGCTGCGCGTAACGATGCCGTGCCGGTCATAATCCGAATCATTGCCAAAGGCGATATCAAAATTATCCTTGAGACGGATGAGGCTTGCCATCGCATAGGGCGAGGAACAATCCATGCGTATCTTGCCATCGTGATCCAGGGTCATGAAGGAAAACGTCGGGTCTACTCTGCGGTTGACTACCTCGATATTGAGGTGGTACATCTCGGCAATGGGCTCCCAGAACGCCAGTCCTGCCCCGCCCATCGGGTCGACACCGATCTTCAGTCCAGCATTCCGAATGGCATCCACGTCAATGACGCTCTTCAGATCAGCAACGTAGGGGGAGAGATAGTCGTATAGATGGGTAGTGCTGGCAGCAAGAGCTTTTTCCAGAGGTATGCGCCTGACCGCCTTCATGCCTGTGGCCAATATTTCGTTGGCGCGGTCCTGGATCAGCTTTGTTGTTTGGGGGTCAGCCGGACCACCGGAGGGAGGGTTATATTTAAAACCACCATCCTCAGGGGGGTTATGAGAAGGGGTGATCACTACTCCGTCAGCCAACCCCTGGGTGCGAGAGCGGTTATAGGTCAGGATTGCATGCGAGATGACAGGCGTCGGAGTATAGCCGAGATCCTTGTCGATCACGATATCCACGCCGTTGGCGGCGAACACCTCGATTGAGCTGAAGAGCGCTGGCTCCGACAGAGCATGCGTGTCCATTCCGATATACAGCGGACCGTTGATGGCATGCGTTTTCCGGTATTCGCACAACGCCTGGCTGATTGCCAGGATATGGTCTTCATTAAAACTCTTTTTCAGTGAAGAGCCGCGATGTCCTGATGTGCCAAACGCGACCCGCTGGGCAGGGTCCCCCGGCTCCGGCTTGTGAGTGTAATATGCGGAGATCAGCCGCGGCACATTGACCAGGTACTCCAAAGGCGCCGGCTGCCCGGCAAGCTCGTGCAATCCCATATCACCTCCACTCAGCCATTTCTGCGCTGGAACTCAGCCATGAACTGCGCCAATGTCTGGACAGACTCCAGCGGGACGGCATTGTATAGCGAAGCCCTCAGCCCGCCCACAGAGCGGTGCCCCTTCAGCCCTACCATCCCCTCCCCCTCCGCCTGCTTCACAAACTGCTCCTCCAGCTCATCGTTCGGCAAGCGTAGCGTTACGTTCATCCACGAGCGGCTACCCTGCTGGGCGTGCCCCCGGTAGAAGCCCCCACTTTCGTCAATGACCCGGTAAATCAACTCCGCTTTGTGCTGGTTGCGAGACGCAATCACCTCCAGCCCACCCACCCCCTTCAGCCACTTCAGCACCAGCCCTACCATATAGATCGCAAAGCACGGCGGGGTGTTGTGCATCGACCCGCCCGCCACCTGCACCTTGTAGTCCAGCATCACCGGCAAACCTTCCGGCACCCGCTCCAGCAGGTCTTCCCGCAAGATCACTACCGTCACCCCCGCTGGTCCGGCGTTCTTCTGCGCCCCGGCGTAGATCAGCCCGTACTTACTAATGTCCACCGGCCAGCTCAGGAAGTCCGACGACATGTCGCAAATCAGAGGCACGCCTGCTGGCGGCTCCGGCTCACTCCACCACTCCACCCCGTGGATGGTCTCGTTCGAGGTGTAATGCAGGTAAGCCGCTCCCGGGTCCAGCTCAATTGTTTCCGGCACCCGGTCGAAATTCGTGCTCTCGCTGCTGCCTGCCACCCGCACCACCCCAAGCTTGCGGGCATCCTTCACCGCCGCCGTCCCCCATGTCCCATTGACGATATAATCCGCCGACATTCCCGCCCCTCTCAGGTTCATCGGCAGCATGCCGAACTGCAGGCTGGCTCCCCCTTGCAGGAAGAGCACCTTGTACTCCCCCAGCACTCCCAGCAGCTCCCGCAGATCGGCCTCGGTCTCCGCCATTACCGCCTCGAACAGCTTCGAGCGGTGGCTCATCTCCAGGATTGACATCCCGCTCCCCCGGAAGTCGAGCAGCTCTTCCTGCGCCTGCTCCAGCACTTCCAGTGGCAGCGCCGCCGGTCCGGCATTGAAGTTATGCACCCGTTTCATCTCCACCTTTTCACTCGTCAAATAAATAGGTCGTCTCGCCATAGAAACGCACTTCTTTGGTTGCCAGCTTCTTCACCAGCCACGCCTTCAGCCGGGCG
>JBFYSV010000250.1:0-2983 GCA_041301185.1 Anaerolineae bacterium | reverse complement strand
TGCTACCCGTTCGCCTCGAGAAGGCAGTCTTTCTGGATAAAATATTTTATATTCATCAGTCAATGACATCCCATTATTATATCAATATCATATGTTTCTTTTTTGATCATCTATCATAGTGTGCACGCAAAGGTTGTCAGAAAAAGGGAGCCTGAGGTAGGATAGGATTTTCCACAAACCAAACTACCAGAGGCTCCCCATGAAATATAACACTGAAACGATCAATGATGTTGCGAAAGAATTGGCTGAAATGTTCAAAACTGAGGTAATAGAACAACATGCTACGGGTGAGGGAACAACAACGATTGCCAAAATTGAGACAAGCATGCGAGAAATGTTAAGACAGATTGGCGTACAAATATTAGGTATGTTTCTGAGTTCGATGCAAAAAACACCAGCCAGCGAGATTGCATGTGAATGTGGAGGTGTGTTGAAATATCAGCGGATGCGACCGGCGACGTTGATCAGTGTGTTTGGGCAGGTGACCTATGAGCGGGCATATTATGCGGGATGCAGTTGCAAAAAAGGAAACGCACCGCTGGATGATCAGTTCGGATTGGAGCCAGGAGCGGTGACTGCTGGGCTGGCTGCGTTGCTGGCGTTAGCAGGGATTGAGTTCTCGTATGATGAAAGCCCGAAATGGATAGAAGCCTACTTGCTGTTTGATGTTTCCGAAAATACGGTACGATCGGAGACAGAGCAGATGGGGGCATTGCAAGAGCAAAGAGAAGAATATCTGATACAACACAGTCAAGATGAAGCGTGTCTGCAAGGACGGCTGCGTAATCCGGGCAAGATAGTTACTCGGCTGTATGGATCAATGGACGCAGCCAAAGTACGGATTGAACCTCGGCCCAAGAAAGGCGAAGAGAAGGCAGAACACGAGGATTGGCGGGACATGAAAGTGCTGTGCTGGTATGAAGTAGAGACCGTATCGCCTGCACAGCGTTCAACCCGGCAACGGAAAAAGGCGATCCGGGAACAAGCTGTCTTACGGGCCAAGAACATGCGCTATTTCTGCGACATTACCGACGCAGATGATTTTGGAAAACTCCTGTGGGCTACCGGCTGTACCGTCAATGCCGATTTGAGCCCGGAATTGGTGTTTTTAGGAGATGGGGCTGTCTGGATTTGGAACTTGGTCGCTCATTATTACGCCAATGCTGTCCAGATTGTAGATTGGTACCATGCCGAAGAACACTTGGAAGGTGTTGCTATGGCTGCTTTCGAGGCACCCTCAGAAAGAACCCCCTGGATCGAAGCTGTCACTCAGTCGCTCTGGGACGGGCAAGTAGAAGATGTCATCATAGCCTGCGAAGCTTTGGCCCAGTCCTGCCCAAAAGCGCACCAGGCTGTCACCTACTTCACTAACAATTCCGAGCGTATGCGATATGATAAGTTCCGAGCTGCTGGCTTCATGATTGGCAGCGGTACCATCGAGAGCGGCTGCAAGCAAATTGTCTCCCACCGCCTTAAGCTCCCCGGCGCTCAATGGGAAGTTGCCGGTGCAGTTCAAACAGCCAAAGCGCGGGCTGTTTGGCTTAGCGGGCAATGGCAGAATTTGTGCGATCTTCACTCAGCTCTCCCATTAGCCATCTGACAACTCTTGCGTGCACACCGGAAGGATGAAGACGGAAGGATGAGGGATGAAAGACGGGAAACAGAGGATGGGCGAGAAAAACCCGCCCCACGTGGGCATGATTTTGTAGGGCAGGTCTTCTCATCTGGTAATGATGGTGGGAACGTTTATAACCTTGCCATCATCAAGGAATTATCCTGATCGGGGACCTGCCCTTTTTGCCGGGCTGGAACCGTGGCTGGCGAGGAAGGGCGGGTTCGCGGAATGCTTGATGTATGGACAGGTGATGGATATGCCAGGGTTGAGGCCAGGCAGGAAAGACCCGCCCTACTGGTAAGGGTTCAGCCAGTATTCGGCGCCGTCGCCTTCGGCGGTCCAGCCAGAGCCGCCGGGGATCTCGTCACTGGCCACTTTCCAAAAGACCAGGCCGTCGGCACATACCGGCCCTTCCAAAAGGCTGACCACTGTACCGGGATTGATCAGGCCGATCTGCTGAGCGGATTTCGAGGGGCTTTCCCGCACCCGGTTGGGTGGATCGCCGGCTTTGCCTGAGACCTGGGCCTGGCCGCCGACCTGCAGGCGCGACCAACCGCTCGAGCAATTGGCTGTCACGCCAGCCGGGGTGGCTGCGGGTGTGGGCAATTTGGAGATATCCATTGGCCGCCAGGAGGGAGTGTAGCCAAAAAGCCAGTAGGTGATCTCACCAGATTGCACATCCAAGATCACGACGCCAAATTTCTCAGAGGCGAAGTTTTCAAAAGCAATGTACCTGCCATCCGGAGACCAGGTGAGTTGGCGCGGCTGGGTATCCTTCCCGGTGAGGGCGCGCATCCCTGTGCCATCGGGCTTGACCAGGTAGATATAGGCAGGAGGGTCCAATGTCACAGAACGCACGAACGCAATCCACTCGCCATCCGGAGACCAGGCTGGATACTGGTTGACGCCACCTTGCGTAAGCTTGAAGGGTTTGCCCCCGCTCTTCGGGATGATGTACAGGTCATTGTCCTGCTGGAAAACGATCGATTTCCCATCCGGCGACCACTCCGGGTTATCACAGCGGCCCGGGCATTCGTAGATCATGGTCACGCCGCTGCCGTCGGTGCGCATGGTGTAAAGGTCCGAGGTGTATTTCCCCTTGACCTGGCGCCGATCGGAGGTGAAAGCGATCAACTTACCGTTTGGCGACCAGGCCGGATATTCCTCGAAAAACTTGCCAGTTTTGGTCAGGTTGACCGAATCGGGTTGACCGAGAGTGTAGAGGTAGATATCTGACCAGGGGGTCATAGCAAAGGCGATAGACCTGCCATCTGGTGACCAGGAAATGCCCTGCATCATGTCGATCATAGGGTCATGGTGGTCTTCATACGCCAGGCTGGCTGGTTCGGATTTGTCGGCGGGACCCAT
>JBFYSV010000246.1:0-6169 GCA_041301185.1 Anaerolineae bacterium | reverse complement strand
GATCTGGCCTTACTTCTCCGCAATCGGTCTCAGCTTCCAGCGCCCGTAAGCCACAAACAACAGCACCGCCGCATTGATAATATTCAGGGTGATGTTCATCCACTCGCCGCGCAAGGCGTGGTACACAATCGCCCCCACCATCACCAGCGCCAGACCGACCGCCGCCAGGGGCGTCAGCCACGGCTTGATGCGCGTCACGCTGGGCAAGATCAGCCCCAAGCCGCCCAGGATCTCAGCAATCCCGCTCACCCAGTGCAGCCAACCCGGCAGATCGTACATCCAGCTCATCTGCGCCGGCAGCCCGGGCGGGATCACAAAATGCATAATACCGATTGCCAGGAAATAAATCCCCAGAAAGACTTGCAAAACCCACAGGACGATATTCATATAGCATCTCCTCTACATAAAAATATTTTCGCGCCAAACATCCACGCCTTCCAAATTATACCGATCTTGACATCCTTTGTCCACAACCCCAGCCCGCGCCTTGCACTTCGCACTCCGCACCTCGCCCCCCGCACCTCGCTCTCCGCACCTCGCACTTCGCACCTCGCTCTCCGCACCTCGCACTTCGCACCTTCCACCCGACACTGGATCACTTGACACTTCAGCACGTTTAAAACTCCCTCTTGACTCCTCCCCCATTTTCCTGTAATATGTAATTGTACGACATATCCACAAGCGCCATATCTCAGGAGGGTCATGCAGCACAGCGACGATATCCTATCCCAGCTTCCCCTCACCGAAGCCACCTACTTCATCCTGCTCAGCCTGACTCCCGGACCGGCTCACGGCTATGCCATCATGAAAGACACCCGCCAGCTCAGCCACGGGCGAGTTGTCCTTAGCACCGGCACCCTCTACACCGCCCTCAAGCGCCTGCTCGACCAGGGCTGGATCGCCCGGGATGGCGCCTCCCACGAGACCGTCAATGGGCGCCAGCGCAAAGCCTACCGCCTCACCGAGCTGGGGCAGCGCATCTTGCAGGCTGAAGTTCAGCGCCTGGAAGGCCTGGTCAGCGCCGCCCAGCTGCGCTCCCTGGGGAACCCTGCCTGAGTTGACCGTCCTTTCGAAGGGGTGATGTTATGAAAGCGCCTGCTCAGCCAATCGACCCATTAGACGCCCCGTTTGTCCTCCCCGCCGCCTCCAACCCGTGGATGGAGCCACTGCTTGCCGCTTTGCCCCACCTGTGGGTGGCGCTCTCCATCGCCATCGATAAGATTTACGCCTCCAATGCTCCATCTTCCCTTCTCCTCGATCTGGGAACCATCTCGTTGATCGTTTTCCTGATCGCCTGCCTGGGCGTGGTTTATTACGCCTGGCGGCATGCCTGGCCTTTGTGGACCGCCTCCTGGCTGGGTTATGCCGTCTGGATCCTGGTGATTCTGAGCGGCTTGCTCGCCTACCGCCTGGGCAACGACAACTGGATCATCAATATCTTCCTGATCTTCGGCGCCCTGGGAGGCATCGCCCTGGCCTACCTGCTCATCTTTCGCTCCTCCCGGACGCACGCCCTGCTGCTGGCTTTGTTCCTGATGCCGGTTGCCACCCAATTGGGGCTGGAAGCCATCCCCACCAACCTGGAAGCCTTCTTGGGCTTGCTTTTTGGCTTGCTGGCAGCAGGGGTGGCTGCGCTGGTCGTCCACAGCGAGAGTTGGCGGACGGGGGTGGTGTTTGCCATCGCCGCCAACCTGATCTCCGGGCTCGCCCTCACTTATGTCTGCTTCTACCAGGCTGAGATCCCCAACTTCTACGGGGATTCCTTCATAGAAGCCGCCGGGGCTTTCTTGGTGTATGCCGGGCTAACGGTGCTGCTCTACCTCGGCCCGCTGCTCTTTTGGGCAATCTGGAGGCGTCCCACTTCCGCCACCTCCCGCTTGAGTCAGGAGAGCGACCGATGAGCGCGGCTGCCCAAACCGTCCATATCGCCCCGCAGGCTGAGTCTCGCCCTGCCCCTCGTTGGGCGCCGCTCCTCGCCGGGCTGCCGCACCTGTCGATGGGCATCATCCTCTCGATCGACCTGTTTATCCGCAGCGTTTCGCCGGAGCATAAGTCCCTGCCGCTTTTTGGCTCAGGTTTTATGTTGCTCTTCCCCTTCCTGGCAGCCAGCCTGGTGATTGCTTTCTACGCCCGCCGCCACAGCCAACCCCTGTGGACTGCCTCCTGGGACGGCTATGCAATTCTGCTCGCCTCAACCACGTGCGCCGCCCTTCTGGGCACATTGAATGAAGATACCTATGCATACCAGGCCGGATTCGTAATCCTTGGCCTGCTGGCGATTTTGATTGGCTACTTTTTGCGCTTCCGCACTGCCCCCTGCCACGCCATGCTGATGGGCTTGCTGCTGCTGCCTTTCAGCGCCCTGGTTTTCCTGGATACCGTGCCCCTTTTCCAACAAGCGTTTTTTGTCCTTGGACTGTACCTGCTTTACGGGCTGCTCTCTGCCTGGGTGGTGATTTCGCCGGGCTGGGCTGCTGCGGTTTCGGTTGCCTTTATTGCCAGCCTGCTGGCAGCCGGGATCCAGGGGGTGGTATTCGTGACTTATTCAATCGCTCCCGCTACCCATTCCTCCCTGCAAGCTGGAGCATTGAGCGCCTTTTGGATCCAATCCGCCCTGATCAGCGCCTTCTTCTTCGCTCCGTGGCTCCTATGGAAGGTACGCGGTTTCATCGTCCGGGAGGCAGCATGATACCAGCCGCCCCGAACAGCCTGAGCCAATATCTATACGCAGTTCTGCTCTGGCTTTACCCGCCGGACTTTCGCCGCGAGTTTGGCGATGAGATGCGGGAGGTCTTCGCCCAGGCTGCCGCCGATGCCGCAGGCAAGGACCCCCTGGAAATCATCGCCCTGTTCGCCAACGAGCTGCTTCTCTTGCCGGCTGCCGTCCTGCGTGCCCACGCTCAAGCGCGGCGCAACCTGCCCGAGAGCGCAACTCGCCTGCCGCCTCTGGAGCTTTCCTGGAAGGAACTGCTTCTCAGCCTGGCGGTCTTTATGCTCCCCGCCATGATGCTCCTCACCAGCCGGTCCTCCCTGGGGAGCGCCGCCGCGCCCACCCACCCTGCCTTACTTTTCCTGGCTGTGATGGTTGCAGCTGGCTTCTTGCGCGGCTTCCCCTTGCGCTCGTCGCCCTATTTCGGGCTGATCCTGGTAGTCGCTGGGTACCTGTACCTGTTCCAGTGGGTCGTGGCGCTGGTCAGCCCGGCCCTGATCAGCGACCTGACCCCCGGCGCCTGGGATCGCAGCACGTACCTGCTCCTGCAGATCATCTCCACCGGCATGTTGTGGCTGATGCTCTTCTGCCTGACCCTGCTGGTGGTGGCTTTGCTGGCGATCTTCAATCGCTTCCAGCCCCTCTTCCAGCGAGTTGAGGGCGATTGGACCCTGCTCTCGTATGTCCTGTACGGCGAGTCGGTTTTCGTGCTGCTGCTGCTGTTTGAAAATTACCGCACCGCCCCGGCTTACGCCGTCGCCAGCCTGCTCTGCCTGGCGGGGGGCGCCTGGTTCTACCTGCGCACCACCCAGGGTGGACGGCGCATCCTGGCGCTGATTGGCGGCGTCACCCTGGCGATGTGGATCGCAGCCCTCAGCCGGGGAGCTCTCTGGGACGCTGGCTCAGGGTCGCTGGCCGTCCTGCTCACCTGGGTCTGGATGGTGATTGCAATCTTGCTCCCCACCTTGCTGCGCCAAAAGCCCCGCCATACATCGGCATGATTTACCCTCTTCTCCCCTCTCCCACGAGTGGAGAGGGCAAGCTGCGGTCTTTGCAGCCGGGGTGAGGGCTGGGGGTTAGATCGCCGGATCAAATACTCTATCGAATTATTTGGGAATCTATCCATGATTACCTGGCTATTTACTATCGCCTTGATCGTATTCATATCCCTCCCCACCTTGCTGGTAGTCATCCTCTACCGCCAGCGGTCCTCTCCTGACTCGCCTCCCGCCTCCCAGCGTGCCTGGCTGACCTACTGCCTGCTGGGGGTAACGATTCTCAGCCTGCTGTTTGCTGCCCTCGCCTTCTTTTCCGGGAGGAATGGCGCCGGCCCGCAGGCGCTAGCGCCCCTGCCCGCCTTAGTCGGCCTGCTGGCGCTGTTGCTGATCAACGCTCGCCTCCTGCCCGGCTACTGGCAAGAGAACAAAAAACTGGTCTTGATCAGCGCTGTGGCCTTTCTCACTGCGCTGATCGCCACTGCACTAACCAATCAGCCCAGCCTGGTATTGGTGCTCATCCTCCCTCCGGTATTGTTCGCAATGCTCTGGAACCTGGTCAACCGCCTGAACATCGCCTGGACGGTGCTCATCGCTGCTGCTTTGGTTGTGTTTCTATGGGTGGACGCCTTGGGGCTTGCTGCCCCCCATGTAATGTACGCCAATTCCACCCTGCGCAGTGCCTACAAGATCACGAGCGGGCTGGCGGTCTTGCTGGCTCTGGTGCTGGCAGCTCGTTTCATTTACAGCATCTACAAGTCGGATAAAAGTGAGCCCCAGCACCATTGGCTCTATTGGAGCCTTGCAACCCTGCTCGTGCTCAGCGTTGGCGCGGTGACCTTCCGCCACGGGGTGTTGGCGCATGCCACCGGGCGAGCCTTTGAAGACCACCTGCCCTTAGTCACCCTGGCTGTTGCACTCATTGCCGGGTTGGTATTGGCGCTGAATCTCAACCCTCCTGCTCGGCGGGCAGGCATTGCTTTCATTCTCCTGGTACCTTCTATCCTATACATCTTCTATCTCCTTGGCTGGGGAGTCAATGCCCAGGCTGTCACAACAGCCCGCGCCCAGGAGCTTGAGCAAGCCATCCAGGAATACCGCCAGGAAACCGGCGCTTACCCCGCCTCCCTCGCCGACCTCACCCCCGCCTACCAGCCGGTCATCCTCGGCCCGCTCACCGGGCGCGGCCAGGTCTGGTGCTACCAGTCCGGCGCGGATTACTACCGCCTGGGCTACGTCTATTTCCAGCGTTACCATGAATATCCCGACGATACCCCATTCTGGGAGCCGTATTACGCAATCGAAATCCCCTCCACCGCCGGTCAACCACCTCCCGGCGAGTGGATTTGCGATGAGGAGCTGCGCCTGTTCAAGACGCACAACGGGTTATGACCTGCTCAGCCAAGATCTGCCTTCTTCGCCTGGCTCTCTTCTCGTTGCTTTCGCTAGTCTTGCTGGCGTGTTACCCTTTTAGTACGACTCCCCTCACCCGCGAGATCGCCCTGGGCGACCTGGACGGCGACGGTGACCTGGACGCGTTCTTCGCCAATGGCGAGAGCGAAAGCCTCCAGCCGAACGCGGTGTGGATCAACCAGGGCAGCGGGGTGTTCCGGGATAGCGGACAGGCGCTGGGCATGTCAGATACCCACCAGATCGCCCTGGGCGACCTGGATGGAGATGGCGACCTGGATGCCATCGAAGCCGGCTGGGGGCTGATCTACCTTAACGATGGCAAGGGAAGCTTCTCCACCCGTAGCCAGGGTGGTGCCCCCGTCATGGGCAGCTACACTCGCCACGCTGCCCTGGGCGACCTGGACGGAGATGGCGACCTGGACCTGACCCTGGCGGGGTGCTGCGGCGCGTTCAGCGGCGACCAGAACGACTCCTGGGTGGTCCTGCCCGCCAGCACGGTCGAGATCAACGACGGCACGGGGCGCTTCAGCCAGAGTCAATTATTGACCAACCAGGCGTGCCCGGCTGCTGCCCTGGGCGACCTGGATGGCGACCGCGATTTGGATGCTTTCATCGCCTGCTGGACGGTGATCGAGCATTCTGGCACCCCCGCCGTTGGTCCAGGGCTATTCACCGATACCGACCAGGCATTTCAAGGACCGACCAACGAGCACAAAGTCGCTCCGAACCGGGTGTACTTCAACAATGGCCGCGGGGAGTTCCAGGATAGCGGGCAGGCTTTGGGCATGGCGGAGAGTTTCGCCCTCGCCCTGGGCGACCTGGACGGGGATGGCGACCTGGACGCCCTGCTGGGCAACCTGGACAGTCTTGAGGTCTGGCTCAACCAGGGTAGCACCCAGGGCGGGACGCCAGGTCAGTTTGCCCTTACCACCCAGCGCACCGCTAGCCGCGCCATCTATAAGGCACAGCTGGGCGACGTGGACGGAGATGGCGACCTGGATGCCCTGCTGAACGTCTCATCCAGGCGTGCTTACGACCCGCAGCTCTGGCT
>JBFYSV010000243.1:0-3033 GCA_041301185.1 Anaerolineae bacterium | reverse complement strand
GGCGTCGTGTATCTGGTATTACTGGTTGAGGCTTTCAGGATGATTACAAACCTGTCATTACCATTTGATCTGGGCAACCTTGCTCATGTAATTTTAGCCGTTGTCCTGTCATTCCTACTCGGCATCGTAATCAACCCAATCTCGCGCTCTTTATGGCATTTGTTGTTCAGTTACAAGAGAAAAAGCAGGGAAGAACTCACTCTTGACCATGTTAAAGAGAGACACCCTGAAGCGGATATTCGCATCAAGCCCAACCAATGGCCCGTTCTTGTCGCTCATATACGGCGGGACAATGTTGAACTTGCCGACATGATTGACAGGTCGAAAGCCTACAGCATCATGTTGCGAAATTTCAGTTTTGGAATGTCCCTGCTTGCCATTACACAGGCAATTCAGTTCTTCAATTACGAATATTCCGCTATCCATGGAGCATTTGCTATTCTGTTATTCCTTTTCGCCTTCACCGCGGGACGGGAGAGCCTGCTCTTTGATGGGTGGTATTATTCAAGCATCTTCGAACATGCGATCGCGGGTCAATTGCCAATTTCAAACTTCGTGAAGTTGAAATCCAAAAGAACATCGGCCAGAAAGAAAAAGGAATAATAATATGTCCATCGCAATTGGAATTTACGATCTGTTTGCATATACCATCCCTGGTTTTCTTTATCTGTATCTCATAAATGAATTCCTACACTTAATCGGGTGGAATTATCTTAAACTCACAAATTTGCCGACGGGCAATGAGGTAATCTTTGGTATATTGATTGCGCTTGGGGCATATCTTGCTGGTCATATATTCGATTATTTTGCTTATTGGTTTTGTTTCCGCTTGCTTACTCGATACAAAATAACAGACGCCTCTCTTAACCGATTAAAGGTGAAATTCCCTGAATTGAATATTCAATTTCAGCCCAGAGATTGGGATCCTTTGTTTGTATCCCTTCGGCACCGCAATCTGGAATATTCGCATGTCTTGGATACATTTGGGGCAACCAACATCATGCTAAGGAACGTTTCATTTTCTTTTTTCTTGCTGGCTTTATTTCAAGTCTATAATATGTTTGTTGACTTTCATGTGTCATCGCTTATTGTTACTGTTGGATCAGTCGTTATTAGTTGGGTGGCCTATCTTCGTAGCCGGATGTTCTATCTCTGGTTTTTCAGCGATATTTTTAGCGCATCCCTGGAATATGGAACAAGTCTAAAAGAAGTCATCGAATACAATCAATCAAAGAAAACAATGACCAAGCGAATAAAGTCAAAATCATAATTGACATCCGCCTCACCGAACGCGAACAAGAGGAGGAAATCCTATGTGAAAGAGAAATTCAGGTTGCCAGATGATATGTCCATTACCAGAAGGTGGTTGTGTCCCTGCGCGAGGCGGCTCGCTTGAAGGGGGGAGGAATTGCGCCGTAGGCGGACGCTGCGATCGAGTGTTTTAGACAAAGCATTCAAAGGTGAACTATGAATAGCGTGTCGTTGCGAGTCTTCGGGAAGCAATCCCCCACTCGACGACGAGGGGATTGCTTCCCTTCGACACTCCCTTTGGTCGCAGGGCAGGCGCTTGGTCTCAATATGCAAAGAACGCTACTCGACCAGCACTACTAAGAAACAAGGTAGGTTGTTGTGCGATATTCATATCGCCTTGCCGTGGTAGAGCGATATAAATATCGCGGTACGCTTGTTTCTTTCACTTTCCCCAAAGGGGATGCTATGAACAGCGTCCCGGAAAACGTCCCGAACCCACAGGGTGCTGCGCGAGGTTTGAGCGGTAAATCCTGGCGACTGACGAAACCTTGGGACGGTTGCGCTGTGGATTTACTCGCAATGACGTATGGGCGGAATATCGCCTATCTGGCAACCTGCCCGAACACCTCCCGAATCGCATCGATCACCACCTGAGGCTGATCCAATTGAATGAAATGCCCGCTGTCCTCGACGATAATCCGCTCCCCGCGCGTGGAGAGCGCCGCCAATTCGTCCTGCATCTCATTATAGATATCCGCTTCCTGCTGCCACCTCTCCATGGTCAATTGTGACTGGATGGCTGGAGGGTACGGTTCAAACAATTTCTGCGCATCCATTTTTTGCGAGAGCACAATTAACGGCATATCTCCCAATGGCTCAGGCTGGCCGGAATAGGCGGAGCTCATTTCCCCTTCACGCACATTTGCACCGATATAAACAGTACGATACATTTCCGCCAGCATACGTTCCTTTTCCTCCTCTGTAAGCTGGAAACTGTTAAACGATGCATCCAGAAACTTGAATGCTCTCACCAGACCAATGGGCTCGGCGATTTGTAAAATTAGCGTGGATATCGACTGCGCGTTGGATAATTTTTCAAAATCGTCCACAAGTTCGGGTGGAACCTGCTGGCTCTGATTCTCATGCGACGAATCCACCAGCACCATTCCGACGACATCCTGCGGGTATTCCGCCGTAAATGTGCGCACGTAAATCCCGCCAAACGAATGCCCGACCATCAGGAAGGGAGGCGACTCACCGCCGTTCTCCAGAAGGGCATGCAGCATCTCCGCCACCCGCTGTGGCGACATCGCTTCACGGACCGAGTCGCTCCATCCATACCCTGCCCGATCATAGGAGCAAACGCGCGTGAATTTCGCCACCTCATCCTGGATCCGCATCCAGGTCGTACTGGACCCGCCTAAGCCCGCTTCCAGCACCACCGTGGGGCTGCCGCTGCCCCTGCAGTCCAACCTCATCTGGATGCCATTCACATCCACAATCTGGTCCACAGGCTTATACATCTTTGCATCTCTAGCGCTGGCAATTGCCTGGTAGACCGCCCCAATGGCTGCCAGTCCCAACAAAAGAATTACACCTCCCAACGCCACACGTCCCAACCAGCGCAGACACCCTGCCCCTTTGCTTTTCTTCCCAACTGCCACATTTGCATTGGACATCTCACACCTGCCTTTCCGGGTTATTCATGATATGGAAAATGCATTTATACTATACAACAATCCCATTGCGAAAACAAGCACCACCCCTGCTTGACCCTTTGGC
>JBFYSV010000240.1:0-5731 GCA_041301185.1 Anaerolineae bacterium | reverse complement strand
GGCGGTCGTCGCCCGCCCAAACACCCCTGATTTTCCTTCGAACTGCGTAACCTCTCAATATATTAAGGGTATCCAGCATGACAGACAAAAATGTCTTTAAGATCGTTGGCTTGATCTTCCTCGGCGTCGGCATCCTCCTCCTGGGCGGGGCGCTCCTGGCGGGGATGAACACCCTCAGCCTGCTGCGCGAAGGGGTGCGCACCACCGGCAACGTGCTCGAGTTCAATGAAAGCTACGATGACGAGGGCACTCTGATGTACTCCCCGGTGTACATCTTCCTGGATGAGCAGGGGCGGGAGCAGATCGTTCAATCCATCATTTCCAGCTCCTCGCCCCATTACCGCCGGGGGCAGACCGTCGAGCTGATCTACCGCCCGGGCAAGCCGCAGACCGCCAGCACCATCTCGTATTTCGACGTGTGGTTCCTGACCGGCATCCTGGGCGTGATGGGGCTGGGTTTCACCGCCTTCGGCGTGGCGGCAATCTGGCTTATTCGCGAATAGGGTAGTAGAGCGCCTTGAGCTTGCCTTGCGGAGTGGCTTCCTCCAGCCACTGGTGACCACCCGGCTGGTACTGGCTCTGGCTCACCCAGCCATCCAGGCGCTGCCAGGCAGCCGGCACGATAATGTTATAGTCACTGTCCGGCTCTTCGAACGGTGCAACCGCATACAATCCGCCGGGGAAGTCCAGGATGCGGATATCACCTTCCGGTTCTTCCGCCTCCCCCACCGTGATCCAGAACTCGTAGCCATAGTTCGGGCTACCCTCCGACGGGTTCGGGTTATTGAAGCCGAAGACCCGGCTTCCACTCTCCGCTTTGAACAAACCGTGTGTCTCTGCATACACCGCCAGCTCCTGCCAGGCGACTAGCTCCGGGCTGGGTCCGAACCCCCATGCGCTGGCAACCCGCATCGGGGGTAGCTTGATAATCGTGATCTCGCTCATATTGGTCTCCTTTTCTTTTTTTATCATCTCAGCAGGGATTCCTCGCCCCTGCGGGGCTCGGAATGACACTCTTGCCATAGGAAGAAGCTTTATACCGTACCTCCATTGATTAGATATTACACCGAATACCCTGACATCTATTGTCAGGGTTTTCGGATATAATCCTGAATAAACCACCGAAGGGAACCATGCGCGCCGACCGGCTACTTTCTTTGCTCTTGATCCTCCAAACCCACGGACGCCAGACCGCCGCCCAGCTTTCCAGCCGGCTGGAGGTCTCTGAGCGCACCATCTACCGGGATATCGATGCCCTGGGCGCAGCCGGCGTGCCGGTGTATAGCGACCCCGGACCGCACGGCGGCTTCAGCCTGCTGGATAGCTACCGCACCACCCTGACCGGCCTGACCAGTGATGAGATACGCGCCCTGTTCATGCTGTCGATCCCCGCCCCCTTGGTCGAGCTGGGGTTGAGCGAAGAGCTTAGGAACGCCCTGCTCAAGCTCAGCGCTGCCTTGCCGCAGCGCCACCAGCCAGAGCAAGCCTTCATCCGCCAGCGCTTCTACCTGGATACCACCTGGTGGGAGCAGCCCGGCGACGCTCCCGCCCACCTGCACACCCTGCACCAGGCGGTATCCGCCGACCGCCTGCTCGCCATCCGCTACCGCTCCCTATCCGGCGTGCCCGTCGAGCGGCAGGTCGAGCCGTACGGGCTGGTTGCCAAAGCCGGCGCATGGTACCTGGTGTATGCCATCCAAGCCAGGCTGCGTGTCCTGCAGGTTAGCGATCTCCAGGATGCCCGGGTCGTCGCGGCGGGCTTTACTCGCCTGGCAGATTTTGACCTGACCGCCTTCTGGGATACCTGGTGCGCGGAACACGAGCGCCGTCAGCTCGCCTTCACCGCCACGCTCCTCACCACCGAGCGGTTAGCGCCTCACCTGGCTCGCGGCCACTCCGCCCTACCGCCCGACGCCCCCCAGGCAACCAGTTACCCTACCCGCCCAGGCTGGCAGGTCTTGCGCCTGGCTTACCCTTCATTCGAAGATGCCCGCCGCAGCTTGCTGGGCTACGGGCGGGCGGTCGAAGTGCTGGAGCCGCTGTCCCTGCGCCGCAGCCTGCTGGACTACGCCGAGCAGATCATCGACCTGTACCGCAACTAGCCCTGCGGCAAGATTTCCCCTGAGAATTGGTTTTGCCAGCCTGAGGGCTTGAGGGTAAAATTAACCTCTCGTCTTCCCTGTGAGCCTGCCCGTGCCGCACAACCCCTTGCCCTCCCCGCCAGTCACCGCACCCTCCTCTCAGCTTGCTGCTGCCCTGCAACGCCGATTAAGGACTGGTAAATGGGCAGGGCGTTTGGACCGCGAACGTGGCGAAAGGGCGTTTGGACCACGAACAAGGCGAAAGGAGGCGAAAAGCGCGAAAGGGATATGCTCCTTTCAGGGTTTCTTTCGCGTCCTTCGCGGTCTCTTTCGCGCCTTTCGTGGTCGCTTTCGTGCCCTTCGTGTTCCAAACTCTTCCCTGTGAGTTCCCCCTATGACCCAACCCACCTCGCGTAAAGGTTACGACTTCAGCCCCCTTTCTTATGCTGTAATCGGCGCTTGCCAGGATGTGCAGCGCCAGATGGGTGTGCATTGCATGGAAGTGGATTATCAACGCGCCCTGGAGATTGCCCTGAGCAAGCGCGGACTAGACTGGCAGCGAGAAGTTGAGATTCCGATCAGCTACGATGGCGTAGTCGTCACCAGGCGGCGGGTGGATTTCCTGATCGAAGATGGCGCAGACCAGCTGATTATGGAGACCAAAGCTGCCAGCCAGATTAAACCTGAGGATGTCGAGCAATGCCTATTGTACTTACACCAGGGGGGATATCGGCTGTGTTTGCTGGTCAATTTTGGACAGAAGCCGTTGGCGGTGCGCCGGTTTATCCACACCCCGTAAAGGGGATTAGCAGTGTTACAATCAACCTGCGCCTAGGGCACCGTCCTGCGACCGGCGACTATCTCTGGAGTCTCCCATGCATCGAGGTATGCCACCCATGCTCTTCGAAATCCTCCCCTTCGACGAATCCCTGATCCCCGCCGCCGGCGAGCTGCTGGCAGCCCGCCACCGTGGGGATCGCCTGGCGCTGCCCGCCCTGCCGGAATGCTTCTCCCACCCCGAGACCGCCTCCACCGCCATCACCACCTTTTGGGAGCACAAGCAGGTCACTGGGGTTGCTGCCATCCAAGACGGGCAGTTGCTCGGCTACCTGCTTGGCGAGCTGGTCATTGAGGAGGTGTGGGGACGCAGCGCCTGGGTACGCCTGCCAGGCATCGCCGTTCGCCCGGAGCTGGAAGCCAGCCATGCCAGGGAACTGTTGCGCCACCTGTATGCCAGTCTGGCAGCGCCCTGGGTGGAAGCCGGCATCCTGTTCCACTTTGCCCAGATCCCTGCCAGCCAGAAAGAGATGCTGGAGACCTTTTTCTCCCTCAGCTTCGGCATCGAGCAGGTGTACGGTCTGGCAGACTTACACGCAATGGATCTAGCCCCACAGCCACTCCCGCCTGGGGTGACGATCCGCCCCACCACGCCCGATGATCGCCAGCTCCTGGCAGAGATGTCCAGCATCATCTGGCAGCACCAGGTACAGGCGCCAGTGTGGGGCGTTCACCTGCCCGAAGACGAGACAGAGTTCCGCCAGGAGTGGGCCGATCTGGTCGATGATCCGCAATGGAGCATCTGGCTGGCGTTTTACCAGGGCCAGCCCGCCGGGATGATGGGCTACTATCCCGCCGAGGTTGCCCCAGATAATCTGCTCACCGCCTCCGGTTACGGGGAGCTGTCTGTGGCGGGAACCTACCCGCAATTCCGCCGGCTGGGCATCGCCACCGCCCTGACCCGCCAGGTACTCTCTCACATGCAAGCCAGCGGTTACCCCATCTGCCTTACCGACTGGCGCAGCACCAACCTGCTTTCAGCCCCCTTTTGGCCGCGCTTCGGCTTCCAACCCGCCATGCTGCGCCTGGTGCGCCGGGTGGATGCCCGCATCCTGTGGGGGCGCTGAGCCATCTTGCTGATACCCATCTCCCGCGAGGTTTCCTAATGAAAAAAGCCAAACAACCCGTCTCCACCGCCCTGATGATCGTTAGCGTGATCTTCTTTCTATCCAGCATGGCAGGCATCGCCCTGACCTGGATCGCCTACCAGCAAGTCCACAGCGACCTTCTGCCCCGCCTGGAGATCATCGAGAGCGACCTGCGATCCGCCCAGGCAGACCTGCAGTTCGCCAAAACCGAGCTGGACCAGGTGCAGGAGCAGATCGACCTGCTGCAAACTGCCCTGGATACCCTGGGCATCGATGGCGCCGCCAGCCTGCAAGCCATTGCAGACCTGGTCGGCAACCTGGAAGGCATGCTGTCCCCGATCATCACCACCGTCGCCGAGCGGGTGCAAGACCTGCGCGATGCGCTGACCAGTCTCAAAGAGACCGTCGATAGGATCAACCAGCTGCCCCTGGTGAACCTGGAGATCCCCGGGGTAGAGCAGCTCGAAGAAGCTGCCGCCAGCCTGGGCACTCTGCAAGAGACGATCGAGGGCGGCGGCGATAAGGTCACCCAGGCTTCAACCATCACCCAGGAGACTGTCACCGCACTGACCACCGGCTTTGCCGAGCTGGAGACCTCCGCTCAAAATCTATCGGCTGCCCTGGCAGGCTACGATGTCAAAATCAGCGCCTACCTGGTAGAGATCGATGCCCTGCAAGCCAGCCTGCCGCGTACGGCAAGCCTGCTCGCCACCAGCCTGAGTATCTTGCTGGTCTGGCTGGGAGTCTCGCAGGTGGGGCTGTTCGTCCTGGCATGGTCGATGTACACCGGTAAGAACCTGTAAATTGATGCGCCGCCGGATGAACCTGGCAGGCCTGCTCCAGTACCTGCTGATGCTCCTCCTGGCAGGCGCCCTGGTGCTGCTGGTGATGGCTGGCGCCTCGCCGGGGATCTTCGCCCTGGCGCTGCTGATCGGGGCGCTGCTGGCTGCCCTGCCGGCGATCTACATTGGCGCCATCCTGCTGCCGCGCCAGAGGCGTACCCTGCAGCGGGTGCGCCAGGACGGTCTCCCCGCCTGCGCTGAGGTGCTGGCAGATGGCGAGCAGATCGCTTCCGATTTCACCCGCCACGCCGGCGCATTTAAACCCTTGCCGTTCCTAATTGAGCTGCCGGTACAAGTTCTCCCCGCTGGGGATGGGTCGTCCTTCCCGGCGCAGCTGCTCGCCCCCATCTCGAGTGCAGCCCAGCTCAAACCGGGAATGTGGCTCGGCCTGCGGGTTGACCCGCAGGACCCTTCCCAGGTCGTCCCCGCTGTCAGCCCGGACCAGCCGCTCATCACCTGGACCATCCGACCCGTGCAGGAACCGGATTTGCCCCTGGTGGCAGCCCTGATCCGTACTGCCTATGCAGAGCAACGCAGTATTTTAGACCTGCCGGCGGAGGCTTTCGATGAGACCACCGAGTCGCTGCGCATCCGCCTGGAAAAAGCTTATGGGTTGCTTGCCGAGGTCGGTGGTGAGCCTGTGGCATGTATCTTCTGTAGCCTGGAGTCAGGCATGGAGCCAGGCTATGGCTACCTGTCTCGCCTGGCGGTGCTGCCGGAATACCGCCGCCTGGGCATTGGGCGCTCCTTGCTGGCGCAAGCCGAGCAAATCGCCCGCCAGGCAGGTCTCAGCCAGGTGCGCCTGGGCGTGCGCGCCGAGATCACCCGCAACCTGGATTACTACCAGCGCCAGGGCTATCAGATCAGAGAATCCGGCAACCAC
>JBFYSV010000238.1:0-4371 GCA_041301185.1 Anaerolineae bacterium | reverse complement strand
CCCAAGGCTACCACGTGATTGCCCTGACCGACCCAACCCAGGCCAAGCAACGTGTCAAACAACTCAAACCCTTTGCTGTCACATTGGATATAATGATGCCTGGCAGGGATGGCTGGCTGGTCTTGAGCGACTTGAAGACTGACGCTGAAACGCGGGATATTCCGGTTATCATTTGCAGCATTCTCGAAGATGAGGAAAAGGGGTTCAGCCTTGGAGCAACCGATTACCTTGTAAAGCCCATCTTGGAGGAAGAACTCATCAATGCTCTCAATCGCTTGAACAACTATGGCGATATCCGCGATGTTCTTGTGATTGCCGATGACCCTGAGGATCTACAGTTGATAGGCAAAATCCTCAATCAATCTACGAATTACAGGGTCATCCTGGCCGAAGGTGGACAACAAGGATGGCAATCACTGTCGTCAAATCCTCCTCATGCTGTGATTCTGGATCTATTCATGTCCGATATGGATGGATTTTCCATACTTGGCAGGTTGCGCACGAATCCCATTTTGAGGGATATCCCGGTTATTGCAATCAGCGGAGCCGACTTGACCGCCGAGCAACAACAACAGCTAGCCAAATTTGGACAGAGTCTGCTAAAGAAAAGTGCTCTAAACGATAAAGAATTGTTTTCGATGCTTGATAATGCCTTAAGCCGTTTATCGGTTAAGAAAGGGGCCTGATCTCAATGACTTTCGAATTAATTTGTATTGACTGTGGTCACACCGCTCCATACTTCCCGACTTCTATCAACTGTCCACGCTGCAATAGCCAGTGGAGACAGGCGAAGTATGATTATGAGGTCATTGCCAAATCATTACCACAACTCTTGCCTGGGCGCACGTTTGATCTATGGCGCTATCGCGAACTTCTCCCTATCCGCAACCCCAACCCGGCCCTGTCGCTTGGGGAGGGGGGTACTCCCCTCATCCAAGCGACCAACCTTGGGATGATGCTGGGATGTCCCAATATCTTCATAAAGGATGAACGCCAAGGTCCGACATCATCCTTCAAGGATCGACAGGCAGCCGTCACAGTTGCCGCTTTAAAGGAAGCCGGTATTACAGAAATGGTGGCTGCTTCCACCGGCAATGTGGCGATTTCTTATTCGGCATATGCAGCTCGGGCAGGAATTAAACTTTGGGCATTCGTCACCAGTCTTGTCCCGGCCGTGAAAATGCGGGAGATCGCCCTGTATGGGAGTCAAGTCATCAAAGTGACTGGATCGTACGACCAGGCAAAACAGGTTGCCGCTGAGTTTGCCCGTCAACGCGGGTTGTATCTGGATATGGGTGCCCGTACGATCACCTCCATCGAAGCAATGAAAACCATTGCCTTCGAGATTGTTGAACAACTTACAGCAATTCTTGGCCCAGACCCAAATCATTCAGCCAAGAAATCAAAACCGCTATGGCGCACGCCAAACTGGTACATCCAGGCAATCAGCGGCGGGATGGGACCGCTGGGGATCGCCAAAGGGTTCAGAGAATTGATTGACATGGGCTTGATCGACAGGATACCCGGGATCGCTCCCATCCAGGCTTCTGGCTGTGCACCAATGGTGAACGCCTGGAAAGATGGCCTCGATAATGCCATACCGATTCCATCTCCACGCACTCTGATTGAAACATTGGCCACCGGTGACCCTGGAAGGGTATACCCGTTGCTAAAGAAATGGGTAAAAGACACAAATGGAACGTTCGAAAGCGTAAGCGATGAAGAAGCTTTCCGCGCCATGCACGTGTTGGCAAAGATGGAAGGAATTTCAGCAGAACCTGCTGCAGCAGTTTCTTTTGCAGGTTTGTTCAAATTAATCCGGGCAGGGACAATAAAATCCACCGATGTTGTTGTAGTGAACTGTACGGGCCACACACTCCCGGCGGAGCCATCTGTATTGGGCGATAATTGGGCGCGCGATGTTATCTTGCCAACCAGACAGGCTGCCGATACCCCTCAAGATGGCCTCCTGGCGGCACTCAGTCACGTTGCTCCCGATCGTTTCCCAAATGTTGCGATTGTGGATGACAATCCGGATGTCAGGAGAATGATCCGGCGCATCCTTCAATCTCAGGGCAACTTCACACTCTACGAAGCAGTCAACGGAAAAGAAGCACTGGAGTTGATTGGAAGAGAACTACCGGATCTAATCATCCTTGACCTGATGATGCCTGAACTCGATGGGTTCTCAGTACTGGATGCACTCAGATCAAAACCTGAAACTGCTTCCATTCCTGTTATCGTCGCAACAGCCAAGGAGCTCACTTCGGAGGAAAAAAGTCGCTTAAAAGGACAGATCCAGGCGCTCATGCAGAAAGGTGATTTCCTAAGTGACGAATTCCTTGAAGAGGTGCGAGCTCTGGTTCGGTAATCCAAACGAGATGTGGATATGGAAAAGATGAGCATAAAGGGCGGAAAAGTTACAGGAATTAGTTCTGCATTAACATCAGCTCTGTTCCTTGGGCTTGCACCCGTTATCGGCAAGCAAGCCATTGGGTTGGGATTTTCTCCATGGATTGTCGTTGCGTTACGAACCTCAATGGCTGCTGTGCTTCTGTTGATTATTATGAGCTTATTTAAGCGGAAATACTTGTATATTTACCCCGCTGGGTTACTGGGCTGCGGGCTGGCCGGTTTTGTTAATGGTCTGGGGTCATTATTTTATTATCTATCCCTAAAGTACTTGGACGCGAGTGTAGGTGGCTTGTTGTATTCACTATACCCTGTTTTCCTGGCTGGCTGGTTGATCTTGGATCGCCAACCCCCAAACAAATTGACCACAACGCGCGTTGTTATCGCAGCGCTGGGGGTTATTCTCTTAACTTTAGCATCACCAGGAGGAATTCATTGGGGTGGTGTGATGTTAATGCTGGTTGCAGCAATCATGTACGCTCTCCACTTACCGATCAACCAGCGTGTGTTATATGATATTCCTGCACCCACTGTCACCCTCTATACGCTATTGGCAATGAGTCTGGTTGTTGTCCCTGCATGTTTTTTGTTTAATCGTCAACCGCTCCCTACAGAGATATCATGGTGGCCGATTGTTGCGCTCACGCTGGTCACATTCCTGTCCCGCCTAACGCTATTCCTGGGTGTAAAACACCTTGGAGGTATGCAAACTGCCCTACTGGGTCTCAGTGAACTTTTTGTAACCATCATTGTCGGCCATATCTGGCTGAAAGAAAGCCTGGGCTCCATACAATGGGTTGGAGCCGTTCTCCTCGGTGTCAGCTTGCTGATGGTTGGATTCGAAAAACTAACTCCCGAAAAGAAAATTCAACCTGGAAGCTGGCTTAGCTGGCTGCGCTCCCCTGAAGTCCCTCCTAACATCCCGTGGGGCCCACATGATTAATTCAATCCTCTCCTTTCTCAAACAAATACCCTGTACCACGCACACTGACGATCCGATCAACAAGTGAAAAAATGGGGGCCAGTTTCTGCCTTAGTCTACTCACCAAGGGCCGCAATATCTCCGGCGCCTCCTGCTGAGAGGCAGCATAACCCTGAACAAGCAACACAAGCTCTCGATGGGGGAACACCTTTCCAGGATTCTCGACCAACACTTTCAATAATCTTCCTTCAGCAGGCGTCAGGTGGATATTCTTGTCGCCGTTTTGTACTATTCTCCTCTGAAAATCTATTTCGATATCTCCATCCAACCTGATTGTTTGAATATCGTTATCTGCATTGGCAATATCATTAAGGTGCATCCTTAACCGCGTATCGCGCCTCACCAGGCCCCGCGAAACACTTTCCAGAACTTGGGCAGGGGAAGCCGGCTTCAGTAAATAGTCGTGGACGCGTTGACGCAATGCTTCTATTGCGGTTTCCATCGAGCCGTGGGCAGTCAGAAGGATCAACTCCACATCCGGCGAAACCCGGCGGATCACCTTGGCCGTTTCCAGTCCGCTCATCCCATGCATTCGTAAATCCAGGATAACCAGGTCAACCGTATTTAGCCGCAAGAACTCGATGGCTGCCTCCCCACTTGCCACAGAAGCGACATTATATCCCTCCAGTTTAAGGATATCCGTCAACGTCTGACGCTCAATGGGTTCATCATCAACAACAAGGATAGATGCTTTCATGTTTTTTTCTCATCCTTTCCTACCGGGAGCAATAAGCGGAAGCAGGCGCCGGTACCCCGATCCGGCAAAAGATCGAGGCTGCCTCCATGTGCAACGACAATTCCGTAGCTGACGGAAAGTCCAAGCCCGATCCCTTTGTCTTTTGTGCTCATGAACGGTTCGAATATGCGATTGCGGTATTCCGGCGAGATACCCGGACCCGTGTCCTGGAATAGCATTTCAACCATATTCTTTGCCAATCTGGCGGTTACCCGGATCTCGCCACCATCAGGCATTACAT
>JBFYSV010000235.1:0-8594 GCA_041301185.1 Anaerolineae bacterium | reverse complement strand
CTGTATGTCGGGCGAATCTCGTCCGACCGGGGTATGCTAATCTATCTGGAGTTGTTGCGGGAGCTGCTGGTACGCGGCATGCCGGCTCACCTGCACCTGGCAGGTGTGATGACCCCCCAAGGCGAGGTGGATATTTTCGCTGCCAACCTGCCCGGCCTGGAAGACCATGTGACCCAGCACGGCTGGATCACCTACGAACACTTGCCGGGGCTTCTGGTGCAGACGGATATCGGGCTTTCAATCCTGCTCCCCGAGCCGCGTTACGTGGCTGCCTTACCGGTCAAGTTATTTGAATACATGGCTGCCGGTCTGCCGGTCGTTGCCAGCAATTTTCCGTCTATCGCCAGGGTAGTCAGCTCGGCGGATTGCGGTCTGCTGGTCGATCCTGCCGGCGACCCTGCCAGGATTGCGGACACCCTCCTGAGCTGGTGGCAGCAACCCGCCATCCCCGTCCGCCTGGGCGCCAACGGGCGCAAAGCCATTCTGGAGCAGTACAACTGGGAGCAGCTCGCCAACCAGCTCGACCAGCTGTACCAATCCCTGCAATCATCCTGAATATTATTGCCTATGCGCAGTTTATCCCGCCCATGAACATCCTCTACCTCTCCCAATATTTCCCACCCGAAGCCGGCGCTACCCAGACCCGCGCCTACGAGATGGCCCGCAACTGGGTTCGCCTGGGTCATGTAGTGACCATGCTGACCGAGTTTCCTAACCACCCTTCGGGCATCATCCCTCCCGAGTATCGCGGAAAGCTATACGAAAGAGATGTTATGGATGGGATTGAAGTCATCCGGATTTGGGTCAAGGCTTCGCCCCGTAAAAATTTCGCGAACCGCATGCTCTTTTATCTCACCTATATGCTCGGCGCATCGATTGCCGGTCTTACCCTCGCCCGCCAGGGATACGACCTGGTCTACGCCAGCTCGCCGCCGCTGTTTGTGGGCGGGGCAGCCCTGTTCCTGAGCTGGGCGCGCCGCCTGCCTCTGTTCTTCGAGATACGCGATCTGTGGCCTGAATCGGCGGTGGCCCTGGGAGAGCTGACCCACCCGCGTGCCATTGCCCTCGCCACCCGCCTGGAAGAAGCCTGCTACGCCCGCGCCCGCCTGGTGGTGGTCGTCACCCAGGGCATTCTCGACCGGCTCCTTCAGCGCGGCTATCCGCACTCCAAGCTGACCTTGATCCCCAATGGCGCCAATGTGGAGATGTTTTCCTTCTCACCGGGTGATCGCGCCCGCCTGCGCCAGGCACTTAACCTGGGGGATAAGTTTGTCGCTATCTATGCCGGCATCCATGGTGTCGCCCAGGGTCTGGAGACCGTCATTGAAGCTGCTCGATTGCTGAAGGACGAGCCGGGTATCCATTTCCTGCTGGTGGGCGACGGCCCGCGTAAAGCCAGCCTGCTCGAGCTGGCAGACAGCCTCCAGCTGCCCAACTTGAGCCTGCTCCCTGAGCAACCCCGTGAGGCAATTGTTGATTATCTGTCTGCAACGGATATTGCGCTGATCCCCTTGCGCAACCTGGAGCTTTTCAAAGGTGCCCTGCCCTCCAAGATGTTTGACGCCTGGGCTTGCGAGCGACCTATCCTGCTCAACGTGGATGGCGAAGCCCGCCAGGTCATGCAACAAGCCGGGGGGGGCGTTTTCGTCCCTCCTGAAGACCCTCGGCTCCTTGCAGATGCCTTGCTCCAGCTACGGCAGCAACCCGAAGCGTGCCGCCAGATGGGTTTGAGCGGTCGCCAATATACCCTGCAGAACTACTCTCGCCAGGCTCAGGCAACAAAATTAGCCCAATTATTAGAGGCGGTCATCACGTGAAAATCATCCACATAGCCGGCGCCCGGCCGAATTTCATGAAGCTTGCCCCCATATTGCGGGAAACAGGCCAGCACCCGGTCATACAAAATATTCTCCTGCATACCGGGCAACACTATGCCGCCAGTATGTCCGATGTCTTTTTTGATGACCTGAACCTGCCCCGCCCGGATATCAACCTGCAGGTTGGCTCTGCCAGCCACGCCGAACAAACCGCCCAGATCATGCTGCGCTTCGAGCCTGTGATTTTATCCGAAAAACCCGATCTGGTCCTGGTTGTCGGCGATGTCAACTCAACCCTGGCATGCAGCCTGGTCGCTGCCAAGCTGGGAGTGCCGGTAGCCCACGTGGAAGCCGGCGTGCGCAGCTACGACCGCAGCATGCCGGAGGAGATCAACCGGATTGTCACAGATGCCCTCTCCGACCTGCTTTTTACCCCCTCGCTCAATGCCAACCAAAACCTGCTCAAACAAGGCATTGATCCAGAAAAAATCCACTTCGTTGGCAACGTGATGGTAGATTCCCTCCTCCACGCCTTGCAGGTAGCCCGCCAGCGGCGATCCTGGGGGCGTTGGGGCTTTGAGCCAGGTGGCTACGCTATACTCACTCTGCACCGTGCGTCCAATGTGGATGACCTCTCCACCCTCACCGAGCTGATGGATACGATGTTTGAGATCTCCCGCCGAATACCGGTTATTTTTCCCATCCATCCCCGCACGGCAAACCGCCTCCAGTCCAGCCCCCTGGCTGCTGCATTGCAAGCCAACCCGGGCATGATCCTGACCGAGCCACTCGGTTACCTGGATTTCCTTTGCCTCCAGGGCGACGCCCGCTTCATCCTGACCGACTCTGGCGGCATCCAATCCGAATCAACGATCCTGGGCGTGCCCTGCCTGACCCTGCGTTGGAATACCGAGTGGCCTGAGACGATCGAGCAAGGTACGAACCGTCTGGTGGGCACTCAGCCTCACACGATCTTACAAGCCGTGGATGAGATCTTCTCAAGCCAGGCAAGCCCTCCCCAGATCCCCCAGGGCTGGGATGGGCAGGCCGCCAGCCGGATTGCATCCGCCATCCGCCGCCAGTTTCACCTGGAATGAGCCACGCACCCTAATCCACCCAGCTAAACCGAGCTGTGGATTTCATCGATGAACGGCTGCCATGCGCTGACATCTTTCCCGGCTTTTAAGCGCAGGTAATAAGCCTGGGTGATATTCCCCTGCTGCTCCGGGTTAAATTTCTTAAATGGGATTTGTTTCTGTCGGCTTTTCAGTAACCCGCCCTCGCCGCCGAAGTCATACGCCAGCTCTTTCTCGCGAAACTGCGCTCGCAGCGCCTTCCACAGGTACACCCAGCCCATCTGCTGGTATTGCCAGGCGTGGGTCAGCTCGTGCACCAGCCAGTCCATTTTATAACGATCCACATCGCCCGATTGGGGCAGCTCCTTGGGCAGCGGCACCGGAAAAATACAGTGGTTGCCCAGGGTGATCGCGTTATGGCTGTCCTTGCCGGGTGGAGGCATTCCCTTCAGCTTGCGTCCCAGGCGATCCATTTGATCAGGCCA
This sequence comes from Anaerolineae bacterium, assembly GCA_041301185.1. Classification (GTDB taxonomy): domain Bacteria; phylum Chloroflexota; class Anaerolineae; order Anaerolineales; family UBA4823; genus JAQBDA01. The sequence continues at coordinate 5,216 of JBFYSV010000235.1, read as the reverse complement.
GCTGGTGCACTCGTGAATGCGCACTTGCTCATACTTCAGCGAGCTCCCGAATACCGGCTGGAACTCTTCCACTTCCCATTCATACAAGCCTCGCACCAGCTTTTCACACGGATCTGCCATGCCTGCACCTCACCGGAAAATAGATTGACCCTCGTGCTGATTAGCGATACAATCAATAAGATAGACTAGAAAACCACAGAATACCTATGCCACTCTACGAATATTTCTGCATCGATTGCAAAACCCGCTTTGACGCCCTGCGCCCCATGAAGGACGCTGACTCTCAGATCGAATGCACGCAGTGCGGCAGCGACCACACCTCCCGCCTGATCTCGCTGTTCAATGCCCAGAGCAGCGGGCGAGTGATTGCCGGCTCCACACCCTCATGTACTGGTTGCAGCGCCACTTCCTGCGCCACCTGCGGGCATTAAACGGCTTACTTTAGCCCTTGCTCCAGCTGAGGGCGATCCGGCCGCGCTCAGCATCGATCCGCTCGATCCGCACGTGGATAATATCACCAACCTGCAAGCTGGCTTCTCTTGGCATCTGGCTGCGGTGCAGCAGCCCATCCTGCTTGACGCCGATATCCACAAACGCCCCGAAATCTACCACATTGCGCACCGTGCCCTTCAAGCTCATCCCGGGCGCCAGGTCCTCCATTTTTAGCACGTCACTCCGCAGGATGGGAGCGGGCACGTCCTGGCGCGGGTCTCTTCCCGGGCGCACAAGCTGCTCCAGGATATCCGTCAAAGTCGGTACACCCGTCCCCAGCTCAAGCGCCAGCTGGTCGATCTCCCACACGGTCAGCAGCTCATCCAGGAGTTCCTGACGGGCGCTAGGAGGTGTATCCAGCTGCACCTCAGCCAGAGCAAGCACTTTCTCCGCCACCGGGTAGCTTTCTGGGTGGATCGCGCTGGCGTCCAGCGGATTGCTGCCTTCCCGTACCCGCAAGAAGCCAGCCGATTGCTCGAAAGACTTGGGACCCATCCCGGGGACATCCCGGATCATCTCCCGCTTCTTGAAAACTCCCTTTTCGTCCCGGTACGCCACGATCCGCTCTGCCAGCTTGGGTCCAATCCCGGCAACGTACGTCAGCAATGCCGGTGAGGCCGTATTGACATCCACCCCTACCCGGTTGACTGCGCTCTCCACCACCCCGTGCAGGCTCTCGCCCAATTGCTTCTGGTCGATATCATGCTGGTACAAACCAACCCCGATCGACTTGGGATCGATCTTAACCAGCTCTGCCAGCGGATCTTGTGCCCGGCGGGCAATCGAAACCGCTCCCCGCAAGCTCACATCCAGTCCGGGCAGCTCTGCCCTCGCCAGGCTGCTGGCGCTGTACACGCTCGCCCCGGCCTCGTTGACAATCAAGTATTGCAGCCCGGTTTCAGGCTGCTCTTGCCGCATCTCCTGGATCAGCTCGGCTGCCAGCTGCTCCGTTTCGCGGGATGCCGTCCCATTCCCAATGGTGATGAGCGATACGCTGTGCTTGCGCACCAGGGTCGCTAATTCCTTCTTTGCCTCTTGCCAGCGTTTCTGGGGCTCGTGCGGGTAAATCGTCTCGGTCGCCAGCACCTTGCCGGTTGCATCCGCCACCGCCACCTTGCAGCCCGTGCGGAAACCCGGGTCAAGTCCCATCACAACCTGCCCGCTCAAGGGTGGCTGGGACAACAATGCCCGCAAATTTTCCGCAAACACCTGGATAGCATGGGCTTCAGCTTTTTCGCTCAGTATCCGGCGCACATCCCGCTCGATTGCCGGCAGCAAGAGCCGCTCTGCCGCATCCTCAGCGGCAAGCTTTAGCTGATCGCTCAATGGCGAGCGCGGGTCGCTGCGGAATTGGGATGCTATCGCGCTCTGCCAATCCCGGTCTGGGATAATTACCCGCACCGCGAGCACTTTCTCGTGCTCACCCCGGTTAATCGCCAGCACCTGGTGGGGGCGCAGCTTATCGACCCCGGTCTCATAATCATAGTAGAGCTCGTAGACCCGCCGGGGGTCTTCCCCGTCTTCGGTCTTTACACAGCGCAGCTGCCCCCATTGCAGCGCCTTCTCACGGGTGATTCTGCGCACCTCGGCATGGTCGCTGATCGTCTCGGCAACGATATCGCGAGCCCCTGCCCAGGCCTCCGCTGCGCTCAGCACCTGCTCTCCCAAAAAGGGCTGTGCCAGCGCTTCCAGGGTCTGCTCCAGCCTGGCTTGCCCCAGGATCAGGTCCGCCAGTGGCTGCAAACCCAGCTCCCGCGCCACGCTGGCTCGCGTCCGCCGTTTGGGTTTATACGGCTGGTACAGGTCTTCTAGCTCGGTCAGCGTTTCAGCGCTTCTGATCTGCTGCTCCAGCTCAGGAGTCAACTTATCCGACTCCTTAATCGATTTGAGAATTGTTTGCCGCCGCTCGTCCAGAGACCTGAGCTTCAGCAGCCACTCGCCCACCAGGCGTAACTGCTCCTCGTCCAGGCTGCCGGTGGCTTCCTTCCGGTAGCGGGCGATGAATGGCAGCGTATTACCTGCATCCATCAGCTCGATACTCGCCGCTACCTGCGTTGGACGCACACCTATAATACTTGCGATCCGATCAGCGTAATCCATAGTCAGGCGTCACTCTCAATAAGTTACCATTTTTCGTAGCGCACCAGCTCGGAGGCGTCTTTGCGCTCTTTGACGGACTGCTGGTCTGCCGGGTAGCCCAGCGGGGTGAAGATCAGCGGCTCAACTTCGTCCGGCAATTCTAAAACCTCCCTGGCAGCTTTGGCATTGAACGCTGCAATCCAGCAGGTGCCCAGCCCCAGGTTGGTCGCCTCCAGGATGAAATGATCCATCACAATCGCCACATCCACATCCAGGTAGCGCCGCTGGTCTTCCCTTACCCAGCTCTGGCGGGGGATGCCACAAGCGCAGATCACCAGCGGCGCCTGGGTGAACCATTCCCGGTGATAGATCCGTCTCAGCTCAGCCTGCCTGCCCTGGGTGTGAATCACGATCAGCTGAAAAGGCTGCCGGTTCGCCGCGGTTGGTGCCAGGCGTGCCGCATCGAACAATCGCGCCAGCTTGTCGTCTTCCACCGGATCAGGCTTATACGCCCGCACGCTATACCGCCCGCGGATCAGGTCTTCGTATTCCATAAAGCTCTCCTTGTACGTCTCAATTTATGAACTTATTCGGTCAGGAAATGGGAATTTAGCAGAAACAACAAAACCGCAACATAAGCCTGGCTGGCATCTTCAGCTTCGAATACCAGCTCTTCTTCGCCCCACGGGACCAAACACCGGTGGCTATTCTCATCCACTACCAGCTCGAACCGCCAGCCCGGCTTTGCGAACAGAATCGCCTCCAAAGCCTTCCGCAGCTGGTCTTCGCGCGGTATCCAGACAGCCTCCGCCGCCAGCAGGTAGTCTAGCGACCACTCCGAAGCTCCCTGGAAGCTGACGACCTGCATCCCGCTCAATTGCTCAACCGTCACCAGCATATCGCTGATTACGAAAAGCCGCTCATCCAGGTTCCGCTCTGGTATGGCAAAGAAATCGTGCAAGGCAGGCACCCATTTGAGCCCCGCCTCTTTCAACTCAATCGCAGTAATTAATGAGATCATCTAGCCTGCCCGGTAACGAACGGGGCGGAATAAGCCGGCCTCGTACTCGGCCATATTTTCAGGTCCCAGAGCGATCAGGCGCTCATAAACCTGCTGGGCATCATCTTTAAGCCTGGCGATATCCACACCCCGGCACTCAGCCGGCAGGGGTGTGATCCACTGGCGCAGGCGCAGGAACATTTTAACTGCACCGCTATAATTCTTGCGCTCGATCTGCAAATACGCCACCGCGACCTGCAAGATCGCCCGGTACAGCTCCCGCCCGGCTGTCAGGTCCTCATTCCAGGCTTCCTCCAGGGACTCGTGCGCCTGGAAATACTCCCCCCGGTTGAATTCCTCCAGGCCGCGCAGCGCCTTCGCGGACAAGTCTTGCTGGCAAGCCGATTCTATCGCAGCAGTATCCGGCAGGCGGGCATATTTGCGGATCACCTCCGGAAGCGCTGCCGAGAACTGCGAGCGCGCCATCACCGCGTCTGCGCCGCGCTCACGGGCTGCGCTCAGGCTGCCCGCATCCACGTGAGACCCGAAGCACACCAGCGGGATGCGCCGGGTTGCCGGCACCGACTTGATCAGGCTGACCCACTCCCTCCACGGGATATCGGCGTTGTTCAAGTCCACCAGGATCAAGGCCGGTTGCCAGAGAGTCAGCCTGTCCAGCAAGGCTGCCCCGGGACCCACCAGGTGTTCGGCAAATTGGCGGGCTGGCAGCTCGCCTCCCGAGGATGCCAGCTGCTCCGCTTGTTCCACCCACTCCACCCGGTAGCCCAATCCCTCTGCAGCCTGGTCTATCTTCACCTGGAAGAATACATCCGCGACAAACGCAACAACAATTGGGACAGGGGATTCTTTCTTCAAAGCATTCTCAGATGGTGCCTCGCACCAACTTCTATTTTTCGATCTCTGGGAAGACAAAGCGCCAATCCGCCATACCGGGCGTGAGGAACCAGTTCGGCTTCTCCTGAGAAGGTTCGCCCAGGAAGCGCGGATGGCTGGTCTGCCCCCATTCGTCGCACTGCACGAAATTAAGCTGCAGGTTGCGGGTCAGGTCAATCTTCCCCATCGCCACCTCACCGCAGGCATACACCTGTGCATCGTACACCTTACGCTCGATCGTGAATACCGTGGTAGGTCGCTCAGCGTCTTCTACCGTGCCGTCTTTGGTGATCTTTAGCTGCGGATAATCCGGATTGCCACTATCCGCGTCGAAAAGGACGATGTAGATATCAGACCCTGTCTGGTTGATCACTGTAAACCGTGCCGGAAACGGCGAGGCTGCGGTCAAGAACATGAATAAGACAAGCGCCAGTACGAGCACCTTACTATTTTTCACCATAATATTCTCCTTTAGTTGAATCTACTGAATATTGTACAACCGAATCACCAACTCAACAATAAATATTGAATGAGTACTTTCGTCCAGGCCAATCCTATAATATATCTACTGTATATTCCGCATCATCAACAATATATATTGCATCCATTGAAATTCTATGGATGCATTTTTCACGGTAATCCCTTAAATAATGACTTCCTTGTCGTGTTTCGAGATGTTTAGTAATCTACCATCCGCCCGGTCCCGTGGTGTAGCGGCCAAACATGCGGCCCTGTCAAGGCCGAGATCGCG
>JBFYSV010000234.1:0-13405 GCA_041301185.1 Anaerolineae bacterium | reverse complement strand
TCGTAGCGGCGGCGGATCGGGGTAAGCTCGGAGCCGGGAACGTCCACCCCGTGGATCGCGGCATGGATGCGTTCTTCCATGGTGTGTAACTCTTCGGTGTAGTAGCGGTGCATCCAGTGCCCGGCGTGCATCTGGGTGGCGTAGAAGATATGCGAGACGATCATATCGCGCGGGTCGCGGAAGACAAACACAGTCGCCCGCCCGGTCTGTGTCAGGGCAGAGAGAAAAGGCTCGCTGGCGCTGAGATAGCCGTAGCCAATGTCTCCGGGCTGCATGCGGCGGATATTCGCCAGGATGGCAGCCTCAGGCTGCTTGCGGTTGTCTTCTGCCCGGTTCACTGGCGGGAAACCCGGGTTGACAAAAGGCCCGATGCGAGTCAGTCCCTGCAGGACCTGGATGATCAGGTGCGAGCCAGACTTGGGCATGGCGTTTCCCAGCACAGCCGGTGCCTGCGCCAGGCGCGGCTTGCCCCAATGCAGAGAGGCAGCGGTCCGCCGGAGGCGCCAACGGACGATCTTCAGGTGATTCTTTACAGAATAATACGCACTCATTATCCAGCGGGCAGGGTAGGGTGCGGTGCGCGGCTGAGCCAGACCAGCCCCTTTTCTTCCAGGAGGCTGACAACTTGCCAGGCGGATTGGAAGGGGATGCTCAACTCAGTGGCAATATCTGCTATGGTTCGGGTGCCGTCGCAGCGCTCCATGATCTCGAAAAGGCGGCGGTGCCCTTCCGGGTTGGTGGCATGATCGATCCAGATGCCGTAGCCCGAGCAGAACACCTCGCCTTTGAAATTGTTAACCACATATTGATTGTGTTCCCAGGCGTCGAGCAGGGCCAGGACAGCATCCCGCGAAGCCTCCAGCCTTTCCTGCGAGACAATGACGGGCGTATCCAGGCTGGAATGGTACTGCGGATAGGGGGGCAACCCCGAGGATTTCGGGGCTTCTACCCGCGACAATGAGAGCATGGGCACCCGCACGCCCGGTGCGTTGAACTGGCGCTCGTCGTTGTCGATGATGGTGCGGTAGGCGCTTTGAAAGCTCAACGGGTCGATGGCGCTTAGGGCAGAGCCCAGGCAGCGGTCTGGCTGGCTGTGGGGCTGGAATGAGCCCTGCAATGCGTGGGGCGAGTCGTTGCCCAGCATCTCCAGGAATAAGCCGCCGACCATTTTTGGGATTAGCTCTTCGTGATGGCTGAGGTATGCCACTGAGCCAATCGTCTCGGGCAAGATGAGGAAGCGGTACGTGTAGCGGCGCGGCGCGGAAGATTGCAAGGTGTGCATCACTTCCAGCCCGACCACTACACCCGTCAGGTCATCGTTAACCATTGCCGGGTGGCATAGATGAGCCGCCAGGACGAAGCACTCGTCGCTCTCCCCCGGTACGACAATTTCACCGACCTTGAGCGTCCCGTTTTCGAAGCTGGTGCGAATGACCACCTGGTAAGCTTGATCCTTCAATGAATCGCGCACATTTTGGGATGTGCACAGACCCCAGTCTCGCTCGTAATATTTAAAGACAAACGGGACGGCTTCAGGTTTGTGCGGGTGAACATGCAGATGGCGTAGGAGCTCTTCGCGGCTGACCAGTCCCACGTAAGGCAGCGAGTAAGATAACACGTGCAGCGGGTGCTCGGCATAATCGATCAGGCGGCGCCCGTCCAGCGTCTCCAAATATGCCTGGTGGCAGGTCCATTTTTCTGGCACGCGCCAGGTCCAGCAGGCTTCGCCGGTGGGGTATTCGTGGACGGTCATGGGCGTTTCTTGTGCCAGGCGGTACAGGGCACGGTCATAGCCATCGGAGATGATGTCGCGTTTGGTGAACCATAGCTCGTGGATCAAGTCTAGCATCTCGGTCATGGACAGTTACCTCATGAGAAATAAAAAAGATTGGGGTGCGAGGTGCGAAGTGCGACGCTACAGTGGTCTTACCAGCGGCTGCTGGCAAAGGCATGCGCAGAGGCGCTTCGACATTGCTCAGCGCTAGGGAGAATGAGCAGACTCAATAGGTCAGACGCCGACAGGGCGGTTGGTAACCAACGACCAGGGATCACGGATCAGGAATTCATCGACTACAGTGACGAAATCGGCCAGGCGGCACAGCGAGATCTGCCCGTAATTTAGCGGCTGGCTGGACCATTGGCCGCGCTGTTGCAGGACGTCCTGCACCGGGTAGAGCTCAATCTTGGGGTCGATCTGCATATCCCGCACAAACATGCGGTAGGTGCGGGATTGCCACCCCTGGGGGGTTTTCACCTGCCCGGTGAAGTCTTTCCAGTAGCGGTAGGGAACCCCGGCGCGCTGCTCGCAGTAGTGCAGCATGGCAACCGCCTGGATATCCGCTCCCAGCAGGAGCAGCTTGAAATCCAGCTCCAGCATGCGCTCAAAAGCTGAGCCGGGATCGAAGGCGGAGGGGGTATCGCGCCTCGCCAGATCATCTGCGTGGCAGCCGGCAACCGCTAAGGATTGCATGGGGTGAGGCGTGCGCTGCGCCTGGGGGAGCTGGCGCACATATTCTGAGAAAGCGCCCATGCCTACCGAAGGCGTGTCCTGGGGATCAAACGGCTCACCCCTGGCAAAGGCAAAGTTGAACGTGGGGACAGCGATTGTACCTGAAGCTAAAGGCGGATCGGGCGCAGTGGTTTGCCGGAGTTCGGCAGGCGGAGAGCGTTTCCCCTGTCCATCGTCCAGGATGGCTTGTATTGCCCGGTAGTAGATGCTGATGCCGCCCGCCGGCTGCCCCAGGAAATGAAGGGCAGAATGCACCAACAAGCCATCGCCGGGGCGCACACCCACTGCCTGCAAGGTAGCAATGACCCCTTCTTGCGTCATCTGGCGCATGTGGGTGCAGCTACCTTTCGCCTAGCGCGGCGCATCCTCTCCAGTCTCTTCCACATAATCATCCCAGATCAAGCGCCCCACGCGGAACTCAAGCTGGAAACCCATGCGCTCGTACAGCTTCCAGCTGGCTTCGTTGTCTTTGAGCACCTGGATTTCAATCGAGTGGGCGCCTTCCTGGCGCATCCAGTCGATCGCCAGGCGGGAGAGCCTGTCGCCGATGCCCATCCGGCGGGCGCTGGCATCGATCCACATATCGCTTAGCTCGCCCACCAGCACGCCGCCCATGTAAGCCGGGACGCGCTTGAGCCGGCAAAGCATGAAGCCGGCAACCCGCCCATCAAGCTCAGCTATGAAGACGTTGCTGAAGCGACCCAGCGTGCGCCGGAACGAGTCGAGCCACACATCGCCTACATTCTCCGGATGCGGTAAGCGATAGCCCACCTGGTAGAAAAAAGTATTGAGCTGGATATACATGTCCATCAGGACGGGGAAATCTGCCTCGACGGCGGTGCGGTAGGAGACAGTGCTCATAGATAAGCCTCCCGTACGGCAGGCGGCCAATTTTGGGGATCGAGACCGAATTGAGCCAGGAAGGCGTATGCCATGCGCTCCAGCCCGAAAGCCACGCAGCCCGTGTGGGCAGGTGTGCCGTCGGGCAGGCTGATATTCAAATGGCGACCGAAGAAGTTCTGATGGTAGTTGTACGAGCCAACCGCCAGGGTTGAGTCTTTGAAGGGCAGGCGGGCGCGAATCTCGAACTTGAGCTGAAAGGCGCTCTGGAAGACAGATTGCTTGCGGAACTCGCCGATAAAAAAGGGGTCGGTGGCGCTCTCTACCCGGTATGCCAGACCAACCTCCTCGAATACCTGGCGCATGCGCAGGCGGGCAGTCTCGCGGTTATCCAGAACGAACTCCTTTGAGCCTACGAAGATCACCTCGCGCATGGTGAAGTTCCACAGGCGTTCCAGCGAAACCAGATTGGTGGATTCATAGCGGAAGCAGTTGCTGACCGCGGTGGCAGTCACCTGCCCGCCCGGCAGGGGTTGATCTGCCAGGGCGAAATAGAGGTGGTAGCAAACTGCCGGCGAGAGCAAGGTCTGGATGGGCGAAAAGGAATCTGGCGGTATATTCAAGCCGTGCTCGTCGCAGGCGGCATGCTGGGCGAAATGGTCGATGGCGTCCAGGTCTTCGCGCAGGTGGGTAGCGAAGGTGAGCGAGTGGGGGAAGGCGCGAAAATAGTTGACGCGCTCCAGGTAGCGAGCCGGGATGAGGGTGGGGAAGCGGTAAGGTTCAGCGTCGAAGGATGCAGCCAGCTCGAGGAAACGCTTTTCGAAATAATCGATCAGGCGGGTAACCAGGGGACCCAGGGAGAAGATACCCTGTGCTTCCTGGGAGATCTCTCCACGGGCGAGCAGCTCTGGATGCGGGTCAAACAGGTACGGAACCGGGCGGTGCAGCTCGTCTTCCAGGATCTGGATCTTGGGCTGCAGGGCGCCTTCCACCAGAGAGGTTATTACTCGCTGGACTTTGGCCGCGATCTCGGCCTGGCGCTGAGAGTCGGCTTGCTTTCTAAGGGTCAGGCGGATCTGGTTGCCCGCGGGGGCAACCTTGGCGGCGAGGATGGCTTCATCCACATACGCCATTTTGGATTGCACCTCGCCGACCAGAAAATCAGGAATGGGCAGGGAGGGGGTGATTTCCAGGACGTGTGTTGGCTCAGGCATGCCCATTCTCCTGCAGGTAGGTGGAGATTGCCGGTAGGCTGGTCAGCGCGGCGATGGTATCAGCATTAATCTCCACGCCGAACTGGGCTTCCAGCGCCATCATGACTTCCATGTGACCCATCGAATCCCACGCGGGCAGGTCGCCAAAAGCCAGATCTGATGTAACCTGATCCGGCGGCACGCGCAGCGATTCGACAAGCAATGCCTGGATCCGGTCGGTGAGGTCGAGTTTTTCATTTGTGCTCATGGTGAATTTGTCGCTATGACAGCTCCTGATTTTATTTTGTTCACCCCAACTGGCTGGTATTGTGGATCCCATTTTCCCCACGGCATGCCGTTCTCGCCGGATTGGAAATAGAAACGCGCCAGGTTATCGCGCAGCTCGGCGCAATCGCGCAGGGAGGTGAACAACTCATCGTAGCTTGCGTAATTGGAGGGAGTTTCCGGCGCAAGCTGGAAACAGCGCCGCAGGCTGGCATCCGTATAGCACCAACCCTGGGAGGGGATATGGAACCAGTCTACTCCTGGTGCCGCCCCCAGGGTCGCCAACAGCGGGGCTCCCGGCTTCAATACCCGCAGCAGCTCGCCCACCACTTGCGGCAGATCATTGGGCGAGTTGTGCTCCAGGGCAGAGACTGCCACAACGGCATCCAGCGAGTTATCGGGGATTTCTGCCAGGTTTTTCAAGTCCTGGTTGTAAATGGTCACCTGCCCGTAAGCACGCTGCCTGGAGCCCAGGCTGATCAGATCGCGCCTCTGCGAGGCAAGCCTGGCTTTCAGCTTTCCTGTGCCAAGCAGAGAGGATCGGATGGTCCGGCGGAAGGGGAGTAAATCTTGCTTACGCAGCCCGCTCACTCGATAACGGCGGCGGAAGCGCAGCGGCAGGTTAGCCCGGCTGGCACGATCCACACTGAGCACCTGGGCGCCCTCTTCTGCGAGATACCATTGCATGATGCCGGTGCCTGCTCCCGCATCCATAATACGCTTGCCCTTGACTGGCCCTAACTGCTGGATAATCCAGGTCAGGTCGAGCAGGTAATGCCAGCCAAATTCCAGTCCAAGCTGGCGGGCAAGCTGTTTCAGCTTTCCCACCTTCGCACGATTGTCATCGAGTAAGGATACAGGTAAGATTTCGATATTTTCTGGCATCATTCTGGTCTCTCACGAAATCAAGAATCGGGAACCAGGAAGGGCTGCTGGCGGGTAATCCCATCGATCAGCAGGCGCAAACCAGGTGAATTACCCGGCAGGAGCTGCTCCCAGGTGAAGGGGCGTAACTGCACAAAGCCCATGCGCGGCGCGGCCTGGATGTAATCACCCAGCGGTATAGAAACACGGTAAAGCTGGTAATACAAGAAGCGGCGGGCATTGCGCTGAAACTCCGGCGGCGGTTGCAGCGTGTCTGCGTCCAGGAACTGTTCTGCCTGGAGGCGAAACGCTTTGGCGCTGTGTGGAAAGTTGACAATGGAGTATTGGGTATAACGGGCTTTCCCGCCGCATAGTACGCTGGCGCCCATCAAGGCGGCTTCCAGCCCAATAGACGAGTTGTACACGATGATGAATTTGGCTTTCTGGACCAGCTCATAGGAGCTGATGTACTCCTGCGAGTCGATGAAGACAACATTGCGCAGGTTGTCAGCACCTTGATCCTGTATCCACTGGCGCACGCTCTCGTTGCTCAGCTTGCGGGTACCGGGGCGCATCTCATCGGGGTGGGCCCGAATGACAAACAGTGTTTCCGGGTGCTGGCGAATGATCTCCAGAACGGAGTCCAGCCAGGCAAACATGTGCGGGAAGAGGACATTGGCATGCACCTGGCTGGTATCGTAGACGACATTGGTAAATACCGGCACGATTTGCTTGAAACCGGCTGCTTTTTTCAAAAACGCCTCATCCAGGCCGCGCATCTCGGGCCAGAACTGGATGCCGGCCATGGTGAACTTGCCCTGGAAGCGCTTCTCCAGGTAGGCGTCCAGGCGGGCGTTTTGCTCGCTGTTCAGCTCAAAATCCTTTGGAATATGGATGGGATAAGCGGTCGGCTCGCCCTCGGTGAAGAAAGTCGAGTATTGCTGAAAGCCGACCTCGTGGGAGATGGCGCGCACGCCCATTTGCCCGGCGACCCAACGAGCGGCAGCCTCAGGGTACATGGCAGCGTTGAAGATTACCACCGCCTGCGGCTGCCGCTGATCGAGCAGGTCGGTAAATTCTACGGCAACCTGGTGGGCAGATAGGATGTACTGGCGCAGCAGGTAGCGGGTTTGGTCATCATCCGGCAGGGTGTGGCGGCGCAGCGCCCAGCGGATGGAGGGCAGCGCCAGGCGTCCAAGGGGAATGGGGGGGATAGCTGGAGTGCGATGTGCGAAGTGCGGGGACTCGTAGGTGAAACCACCAAGCTCGTCCACGCTCAATCCTTGAAGGCGGGCAGCGAGATGGGGGTCGTCTTGATACACGAACGGGCGCATATCCGCTCCGCTGTACAGTCGCCTGGATTGGGCGATGCAGTTGGCGCAGGGTGGCAGCCTGGTGTAGTCCTCCCGGCTGGTGCCGAGCACGCAGGGCTGCAAACCTGCCTGGCAGACGAAATGCACCACCGGCACTCCTGCCAGGCGCAGGCTCCAGCCGGTGAGCAACGAAAATGCGGCGTTGAGGCTCAGCCCGGTGAGGCGGGTGGAGGCATTGAAGATCACCACCGGATGCTGGGATGGGTCGGGGTGGGCGTGCGCGGCGACCTGCTGCGCCAGGGTGGCGATACGCCTGCGCTGCTGCCAGCCAGCTAACCGGATTTGGATGCGGGAGAACGCGGATTGAGTTTGTTCCATAAAGAAAGGCGAGCAGTACGTCCTGCAGGCCTGTTACGCCAGCTTAGCCCTGGGCGCGGGCTGCGAAATAGGCTTTGGATAGCCTCTGGATGGCGATCAGGAAGCCCTCGCCCTGGCGTTGGTGACCCCGCCAGATTTCGGGGATCATTGTGCCGTGATAATCGCCGATCACGCGGAAGAAGCGCACCCAATCGATGGTGCCTTCCCCGATCTGCAAGCCTTCGCCATCCAGACCGGCTCCGTCCGAAAGATGCAGGTGGCGAATATAGGGGAGCAGCACCTGCACTTGCTCGTAGAAATCCACGTGCGCCCAGTTGCAGTATAGCTTGGAGTGGGAGGTGTCAAAGCACATGTCCAGTCCCAGCGAGGTGATAAAGTCCTTGATCTCGCCGGCGTCCATAAAGGCATTGGTCAGCCATTGCCCGCCAAAATACCAGGGGTGAGGCGGCAGGTTTTCGAGGAGCAGCTCCACTCCAGCAAAGTCAATCTCATTGACCGACCGGCGCAGGTTTTCATACAGCCTGTCTCGCTCCAGGATGGGATGGTCCAGGCTCATTGCACCCGGGTGAACGATCACCTTCGGCGTGCCAATGAAATAGGGAGCCATCTCACGGGTCAGGTTAATGGATTTCTGCATCAGCCTGACCGAATCGCGGCGCTGGCGTTCATCCAGGGCGCACAAATCGACCAGGGTGCGTTCCCAAAATTCCGGGGCGTGGACAACAAGTTTTATATTGTACTTACCGGCTGGGAAGTGCTCGTCCAGATCTTGATCGGTAAAATGATACTCCAGCATGCGCGGCTGGTAAGCCAGCATATCTTCGTAATCGCGGAAGCGGACGGTGAAGCCATACTCCATCGGCAGGATATGCTCGGTATCCAGGGTGATGCGGACGCCCAGGTCGCGCTCCAGGAATGGCTCATCCTGCTCGATCACTCGCTCGGCAGTGCGCCCCAGCAATTCCGGGTAGCGTTGGGGCGAGATGCCCAGGGCCGGTCCTTTTACCGCTACCAATTCATCGGTAATCACCTCGCCCGGCTGGATGTTCCTGGCAGCCACCAGGCTCTTACCCAGCACTTCACGGTTCAGGATTTCGCCCCGCGAGATGAATTTCTCTTCGCCCGCACCCAGGGCCATGCTCACTTGGCGGATATCGCGCACCATTTTCGAAAACCCTTGCGGTTCCAGGCTGGCGGCGTGATCCGGCCCGTCCATGGTGCGGTCCAGGGTAATGTGGCGCTCGATAATCGACGCCCCCAGTGCAGAGGCCACCGTGGAGACGGCAATGCCGCGCTCGTGACCCGAGTAGCCCACCGGCACCCCGAAACGCCGTAGCTGGTTCATGAAACGCAGGTTGATATCTTCAAAAGCAGCCGGGTAGGTGCTGTTACAGTGCAGCAGGGCAAATTCAACGCTGCGAGCTTTCAGAAAGTTGACAGTTATCTCGACCTCTTCCATGCGCGACATGCCCGTGGACAGGATCAGGGTTTTTTTCTTCTTCGCCAGGTAATCCAGAAGGGGTAAATTGGTCAGGTCTGCCGAAGCTACTTTATACGCCGGGACCCCCAGGTGCTCCAGGAAATCAACGCTCTCTGGATCGAATGCTGAGCACAAGAATGTGATTTTCTTCGTGCGGCAGTAATCGACGATTTTGTGGTAGGCCTCGTCCGTCAGCTCCACTTGCTGGAGAATGGGTAACAGGTAACGCAAGGTTTTTTCACCAGCATTGACGTTGTCCAGGTATTTTTGGGCATACAGTTTATCTAGCTGGCGTTTTTGGAATTTGACTGCGTCAGCGCCAGCGCTGACTGCGATATCGATTAACTCAATTGCCAGATCGATCAGTCCGTTGTGATTGACTCCGATTTCGGCGATGATGTAAGTGGGTTGACCATCGCCAACCAGCCGGTCGCCGATTTTAATATAGGGCATGCAAACCTCCCAATGGGTTAAACGGAAAATCCTAGCTCTTCTAAAGTGATATCACCACTGGCGAGCATGCGCTCAGCGCGCTGCCAGTCGTCGGGTGAGTCGATATCGATCCACTCACTGGGATCGATTATCAGCGGCAGGATGCGCTCGCCAGTCATTGAGTTCTTATCCAGGATGGTGTCCGCCCAGGCGATGTCCACATAGCCGGTCTGCCAGTACACCTCGGGCAGCTCCTGGCGGGGCAGGTTGTACGGCTCCGGGTGTTCGGTTTGCATCAGCGGGAACATGAAACCGTCGGGGGCAATCCGCCACATCTTGAACGGGTTCTGGAATGGCACACATACGGTTCTGACAGCATCGGCTTGAGGTTGTTCCAAAAGGCGGTACACAGCCTGGTCGATGTGCATCACACGCCGCAGCGGCGATGTGGGGCGAAGCTGGACAACGATCTCTGGGTGGTAGTCTTCATTCTCTGCCAGCCAGCGCAAGGCGTGCTGGAAGACCGGCAAGTCGGGGGTGTGATCCTGAGAGATCTCCTCTGGGCGCAGAAACGGCGTCTCCGCTCTGTACTGGTGGGAGATCTCAGCGATCTGCTCATCATCGGTCGAGACGATCACCCGGGTGACGGTGGCGGCAGCCCGCCCAGCCGCGATGCTGTAAGCGATCAGCGGGTGTCCGGCGAAAGACCGGATATTCTTGCGCGGGATGCTCTTGGAGCCGCCTCGAGCCGGGATGAGAGCCAGCACTTCGCTCATTGCGTCACCAGGTCGTCCAGCCGCCGTCCACCACCAGGTTGGCGCCGGTCATGTAGGCAGACGCGTCGGAGGCCAGAAAGAGCAACGCGCCGTTCATGTCATCTTTATAGGCCATGCGCCCCAGGATGGCGCGGGCAGAATACGCCTGCACGAAATCTTCATCGTGATTGTTATATACGCCGCCTGGAGAGAGGGTGTTCACGCGGATATTCTTGCCGGCGTAATAGGCAGCCAGGTAGCGGGTCAGGCCGATCACCCCCGCCTTGGTGACCGAGTAGTAGATCGGCTTGTACTGTGGCGGCTGACCTTCGCGCTGGTACAGGCGCTGGTCTGGGGCTGCCAACCCGTAGATCGATGAGAGGTTGATGATTACCCCACTACCTTGCACCAGCATGGGGCGGGAAGCAGCCTGGCAGCACAGGAACAAGCCGGTCAGGTTGACCGCCAGGGCTTGATTCCATAGCTCCACAGGATAGTTTTCAAAGGTCAAATCATAGGGAGGGCGAGAGGTTGGGTAGGTTGAGGTTGAGCTGTGCTCCCCAACCTGTCTCTCCTCGTGGTGACCTGGATCGAATTTCGGGTCCAGTGCAGCACTATTAACCAGGATGTCCAGGCGACCATAGGTGACCAGGGTGGTTTGCACCATCTGATGCACCGATTGTTCATCGGCTACATCGGTGGGCACGCTGCTCGCCTGCAAACCAGCCTGGTTGAGCTCTTGCGCCAGGGCGCGGGCTTTAGCTGGCTCCAGATCGGCGATTACCAGGCGTGCTCCAGCCAGGGCGAGCGTGCGGCAGAACTCTGCCCCAAGCAAGCCCGCTCCGCCGGTTACGACCGCGACGCGGCCGCTAAGATCGAAAAGTTCAGGTAGATTTGGCATTCCAGTTGAGCGGCTAAGCCTGCGTTTCCACCTGGGCAGCCGGTTGGTTATCCGGGGTGTGATCTTTATCGTTGCTATCCGATTGTATAAAGCCGCGATCTTCCAGGAATTGCAGGATGAAATAGGCGTTTTCTTCGGGTGAGGTCTCCACGGTTTGCAGGGTGAGCTCGGGGTTCACTGGCTCTTCGTAGGGATCGTCCACACCGGTGAAGCCGGTGATCTGGCCGCGGCGAGCCCGGGCATACAGACCCTTCACATCACGCTGCTCGCAAACATCGATGGGTGTATTGACAAACACCTCAATGAAACGCTCTTCGCCAACCATTTTCCGGGCTTCATTGCGGGTGGAGCGGTACGGGCTGATGGCCGCGCAGATCACCGCCCCGCCGTGGCGAGCGATCTCGCCGGCGACAAAACCGATGCGCAGGATATTGACATCACGGTCTTCGCGCGAGAAGCCCAGCCCTTTGGAGAGGTGGGTGCGGACGACATCACCGTCCAGGACGGTGATCTGCTTGCCGCGCTCGAGCAGTAATGAGGTGAGCACTTCAGCTGTGGTTGATTTGCCAGACCCGCTCAGGCCTGTGAACCAGATGCAGAAGCCTTGCTTGTGGCGCGGCGGGTACATCTGCTGCAGTATCTCAGATGTCTCCTTGCGGGTGAACCACTCCGGCAGGGAGATGCCCTTGGCAAGATAATCCTCGCGCACCTGCGTCCCTGAAATTTCATAGACATGTGCATCTTCGGGCACTTTGGTGTTTTCCTCGTAGCGGTCTTCATCAGCCATGTAGACCAGGGCTTTGAACTCGACCGGCTGTACCCCCAACTCTTCAGCATACTGGGTCAGCATGGCTTGCGCTTCGTAAGGACCGTAGAACGGTCGCCCCTGGCTGTCGTTACCAGGGCCAGCATGATCGCGCCCGATAATGAAGTGATTTGCGCCGTAATTGCGGCGGATGAGGGCATGCCAGAGTGCTTCTCTCGGACCTGCCATGCGCATAGCAAGCGGCAGCAGGCTGAGCATGGTTTTGCTTGAATCGTAGTAATTCTCAACCAGGGCGCGGTAAACGCGCACGCGGGTGTAGTGATCCACATCGCCGGGCTTGGTCAAGCCGACCACAGGATGGATAAGCAGGCTGCCGTCGACTTCTTCTGCGGCGCGCTTGGTCAGCTCTTCGTGGATGCGGTGCATCGGGTTGCGGGTCTGGAAGGCAACAACATTGGCGTGCCCCATTTTCTCTAAAGCGGCACGCACCTGTGCGGGCGTGCGGCGCAGATCGATGAAATCGTGGTAGCGGGGCAGGTCGATCACTTTGAGCTCACCGGTGACGTAGACTTTGCCCCAGCGACCCATCTCGGAGATCAAGGGGTGGCGCGGGTCGGTTGTGCCGAGGACCAGGCGCGCTTCCCGCTGCGGGTCGTAGTGATAGACATCCTCGATCTGCATGATGGCGATGGTGTTGTTGCGCGCATCGCTCAGCGTGATCTGCTCGCCCCAGGTCGGCAAAGCGCTCTCGTCCACCGGCAATGTAACTGGTATGGGGAAGAGCGTTCCATCGGTGAGGCGCATTTCGGTCAGAACTCGCTCGTAGTCTGCTTTCTTCATAAAGCGGTCGAGGGGTGAAAAAGCGCCGGTTGCGAGTAGCTCCAGATCGCATAAGGCACGGGCAGAGATCTGCACGGAAGGCAGGCGTTTGGAGCGTTCGATGAGCTCCTGGCGCTCTTCATTGCTGACCATCAGGTTGACCAGCTTGCCGCCGTATGGGGTGATTAATTTGTTGTTTGATTTTGACATTATGAATTTCCTCTGATTTTATGATGGGTTGTGCTATTGTTGATGGCAGCTAATGATTGCGGCGCAGCTTTTGGCGGGCTTTCATCTCACTCTCGTACACACGTTTTTGTCCATCGCCCAGGGCGCGCTCGATCACGCGAATATCGCGCACCAGACGCATCAAGCCCCACGGCTCGACAGAAGCGGCCTGGTCGCTGCCCCATAAGGCGCGATCCAGGGTGATGTGGCGCTCAATAAAAGCCGCGCCCAGGGTGACGGCTGCAAATGTGGTCTGCAGACCAACTTCATGACCCGAGTAACCAACCGGGCAGTCAAAGGCCTCTTTCAGGCTGGGGATCATGCGCAGGTTCAGCTCCTCTGGCGGGCAGGGATAGGTGCTGGTGCTGTGGGCAATCAGCAAATTTTGTTTATCCAATACCCCTACCGCAGACCCGATCTCCTCCATTGTGGACATGCCGGTTGAGAGGATGGCGGCTCTGCCAGTCTGGCGGAATTTATCCAAGAGGGGGATGTCAGTCAGGCAGGCTGAAGCGATTTTGTAGCAGGGGGGTGAGAACTGTTCGATGAAATCCACCGAGTCTTCATCCCAGCAAGAGGCGAACCACTGAAGGCCTTTATCCCGGCAGTAGCGGTCGATCTCTGTGTATTCCTCCAGACCGA
>JBFYSV010000232.1:0-8529 GCA_041301185.1 Anaerolineae bacterium | reverse complement strand
AACCAGGCTTGCCGCCGTGCTCTTTCACCAGGGCGATCAAGTTGAGCACATCCACGGCCATCCCAACCCGGAAGAGGTTATCTCCAGAGTCGGAAGGCGGGTAACCGCGCAGGTTGGGGTGCAGTACCAGGTAGCCGTAGCGAGCCAGGGTATCCGCATAGCGGGTTGTGTAATCCACCGTATTGTATATTTCCGGGTCAATGTATCCATGAAGGGCAATGACCACCGGGTAAGGCGGGTTTCCCTGTTTGGGCACATTCATGAACCCGTAGACCGTCAAACCATCCGACGGATACGAGACCAGCATCCGGGTAAAATAGCTATTGTCCGCCAGGGTACTCTCCACCACCAGCTCACCGCCGCCATAACTGCGCCTAGCCAGGTCGTCGATCCGGTATCCCGCATACGGGTCGGGTGTCCAGGTCAGGGTCGGGAGGGGGGTCTGCGTGGGGAAAGGCGTGACCGTGGAGGTTGGGGAGATCGTCATAGTGGGGGTGGCGGAGGGAGGCAGCGCTACAGTCGGCTGGGGCGTGACCGGGGTTGCCATTGGGGTCTCGACCGCCCGGGTAATCTCCACCTCGGAGGCGCGGCTGCAGGCTGAAGCCAGCAACAAGCCTGCTGCGAGAAAAATGTTAATGTTCAGAATGATTCGCTTCATAACTCTTACCAGTAAGGGATACCAGAAAATATTCGCAGTTTTTCGAGAAGCACTCCGGTACAATGCAATAACCAGGCGACCATATGGCTAGCGCAGCTCGCGCCCGCTATACCCGAGGATATGACGCGCCACAATCAAGCGGTTGATCTGCCCGGTACCTTCGTAAATATCGGTGATCTTGGCATCCCGGAACCATTTTTCCAGCAGAGTGTCGCGTGCGTAACCAATCGGACCCATGATCTCGACTGCCTTCTGCGTAATTTTGGTCACCACGTCCCCCGCCCGCACCTTGCTCATCGATGCTTCCAACGGATTGTGCATTTTATTATCCGCCATCCAGACTGCCTTGATGATCAGCAGCCAGGCCGAGCGCAGCATGATTTCCATATCAATCACTTCGCGCTCGATGTTGGTCAGCTTCTGGCGGGGCAAGCCGTAGCGGATGGTGATTCCCTGCTGCTCGAGAAGCTGTTTGAGCAATTCGAGGGTAGCGCGGGCCACCCCGATGCCTGTCCCGGCAACCAGCGGGCGGGTGGCATCGAAGGTTGCCATGGCACCCTTGAAACCCTTGGTGGTGGTAGAAGCGGTCACGACTTCCGGGCTACCCAGGATATTCTCAAAAGGCACCCGGCAGTCTTGCAAGACAATCGAGGCGGTATCGCTGGCGCGAATACCCAGCTTGTGCTCCAGCTTTGCCACCGTCGCCCCCGGCGAGCCAGCTTCAACTACAAATGAGCGCATCCCGGCTCGCCCCGCCGACGGATCGATGGTAGCCCAGACGACAACAAAACCATCGCTTTCACACATCGATTTATGCCCGGCGGTGACGAAAATCTTCTCGCCGTTCAATACCCACTCGTTGGTTTCCCGGTCAAGAACCGCAGTCGTGCGGATGGCGGAAGTATCCGAACCCGCTTGCGGCTCGGTCATCGCCATCGCCCCAAAAGTCGGTTTCTCCTGGGCGAATCTCGCCAGGAATTTCTGCTTCTGCTCAGGCGTCCCGGAGGCTTCAACGGCAGCCGCACCCAGCCCTCCCCCGGGGGTGACCAGATACAAGCCAACATCGCCCCAGGAGAGCATCTCCAGCATAAACGCCAGCGACTGGTAGCCGATGGGCGGGCGTTTCTCCTTGGGCTCCTCACCTTCTTTCTTCTTGCTCTCGCGGGGAGCCAGCGAGCCAGCGCCCGTGGCGCGCATCGCCATGTGCATGAAATTTATGTAATCCCAGGGGATTTCGTGTTCATGCTCGTCAAAATAGCTGGACACTGGTCGCATCATATTCTCTGCAACAGTCTGCAGGGCAAAACTCTGCTGTGCAATTGGTTTGGGAGCTTCAAATTCAATCATTTCACTGACTCCTGAAGTTATCTCAATCTATCCACTTGTGGAACCCGGCGGGCTAAACAATTGCCAGCCCGTTGAAGGTGGCGATGCCGCGCCCGTTGCGCATCCACAACTCAACCGGATATTCACGGATGTAGCCATGCCCGCCCAGGATCTGGACAGCCCGGTCGGTGACCATCATCGCCATATCCGTCGCACCGGTCAGGGCGAGGTAGGCATGTTTGCTGGCACCTTCCTTCCCGTTATCCAGCATCCAGGCAGCTTCCCAGGTCAGCAA
The DNA here is from genome assembly GCA_041301185.1 of Anaerolineae bacterium. Lineage (GTDB taxonomy): Bacteria > Chloroflexota > Anaerolineae > Anaerolineales > UBA4823 > JAQBDA01. The sequence goes on along the minus strand of JBFYSV010000232.1, from coordinate 6,250 downwards.
ACGGATGGCCTCGATCTCAGTTGCCATCTCTGCCAGCATGAAGGCGATGGCCTGTTTCTGGGCAACCTTGACGCCGAACACCTCCCGGTCTTTGGCATAATCCCTGGAAAACTCGTATGCAGCTCGCGACACGCCAAGTGCCAGACCAGCCAATGCAACCCGCATCGCGCTTAAGACAGGCTCAAAATCATGACCTTGCCTGCCGCCCAGGCGGTGATCCTCAGGCAGGTGCACATTATTAAAATTCACCCGGTAAACCGGCAAGGCATTGATGCCCATCAGCTTTTGACGGTCAGCCACCTCCACTCCAGGCGCGCCTTGCGGTACGATGAACCCCTGGGTGACGCCTTCCAACCTGGCGAACACCAGCATCCCTTGCGCCTGATCAGCGTAAGGCACAAATGTCTTGGCTCCATTGATCAGATAGCCATCACCGCTCTCTACGGCAGTGGTGCGCAGATCGTTCGGATCGAAATCGAAGGTTGGCTCAACCAGGGCAGCCGTGTATGCCTGCCATTCGGCCTCGATAACCGGCGGTAGGAATTGTTGTTTTTGCTCCTCAGTTCCTGCCAATAAGATCGGCGCGGCATACAACCCGGGCATCAGGATCGCCAGGGCGCCCGCCAGATCGCCCCAGGCCAGCTCTTCGGCTGCCAGCACCCCGGTGACCGCCGACCGATCGCCAAAGCCGCCATACTGCTCTGGAATAGATGCCTGTAAATAGCCCAGCTCCCAGCCTTTTTCCAGCAGGTTCTGCGGCAGCATGTGCTCTTCCTCGGCATCGTGGGCTTTGGCGCGCAGATCCTGGTTGGCATAGCGGCTGATCGCATCGACCAGCATTTTTTGTTCCTCGGTGGGTGTAAATGAGTACATGATACGCTCTCCTGAAAGACGGTTGGTGAACACTCGAACCTGGATGCAAGTATCAACGTTTTTTAAGCAGCGAATGGTTGGCTTCCACTCCGATGGATGCGCTGGTATAGAATGGGTACTGGGGTTGTGTTGCGCTCTAGCTCTACTAAATTGGCGATCCCCAGCAAACCGCGCTGGTACAGATACTCCACGTGTGCGCCGGCTTCCTCCAACGCCAGAAGCACATTGTAGCCGTGCACCTTGCCGAATAGCACCTTCGACACCTCGGCAATGGTGTGGGGAGTATCCAGCAAGTTTAGTACGTCATCCAGCCTGTGACGGTGGATCTGCCGGATGGCATCCAGCCGGGCTGGCAAGTCTGTGATGATGTCTTTATGGCCTCCCAGGGTAAGCCTCACCCCCCCACCCCACCCTTGCAGGACATCCAGGGATTTCAGATAATGCTCCAAGCCGGTGGAAAGGGTCAAATGTTCGGGCGATTGGTGGGGGCTGATATCGTTCAGCACATGGTCCCCGCTAAACAGGACATCGTGCAGGCGAATGACGACATGCCCGGCGCAGTGCCCGGGAACGTGCAGCATCTCAAACGGCCCCAGGCGCATGCCTGCCTCTTCGTAGGTGAAATCAACCTCAACCGAGCGATAGATCTGCTTGGTCAGAGTATAGAGCTGGATCAGGCTGTCCACGTCCTGGCTGGAAACGCCCGCCTCAAGCAAAAACTGCCGCAAGCGCGGGGCGATCATCTCCAGGCGCTCTTCGTAGTTGGTCAGGTTGCGCAAATCCAGCTCATGGACGCCAATCCGGGCAGCGGTGCGCGGGCGCACGTAAGATAGCCCGCCGAAATGGTCGATATGCCCGTGGGTGATCAGCACGTGGGTCAGGTCTTGCAGCCCAAATGGGACCCCCTCCCGCTCAGCAACCACCTGCAAGCCCGCCTCCAATTCCGGGTTGGAATCCCCGTAGCCGGAGCCGCTGTCGATCAGAACCCGGTATTCCTGATCGCCATCTTGCACGCGGACGGCGTACGCATATCCCCATAAGATCGGGAATTCTTGCAAGGCAATCTGGTAGACTCTGGCTCCCCGATCTGTTTCGAAGGCCTGCACTGTGTTTCTCGCCGGGGCATTTTCCTGAAACATTGCCTAATCCTTCCGCACCAGCAGCCCATCCAGGAACAGATGGGCAAACTGCTCCGCAATTTCAGCCGGCAAGAGGCGGCCTTCAGGACGGTACCAGGTGATTGTCCAGTTCATCACCCCTAATAATGAGCGGGAAACAAGCGCTGGATCGGTGCAGTTGAACACCCTCTGCTCGATGCCCTCCTGGACCATATCCCGCCATAGCTGCTCAAAACGATCGCGGTTGACCATGTGCTGAGCCTGGTACTGCGGCTCTAATGAGCGGTGCTCCAAAAGCAAGACCGATGCCAGGTCGCGATGGGCCAGGATTGCCGAGAGGTAGGCTACCATTGCCTGGCGTATTTTCTGGTCGGCAGACAACGGCTGGCTGACAACCTGCTGGATGTCCTCGATCAGCAGGTCCAGGGCTCGGTCGAGCAGGGCAAGCAGGATCTCTTGCTTGCTGGATACGTGGTAGTACAGGCTGGCTTTTTGTAAATTGACTGCCTGGGCGATGTCTTGCATGGAGGCAGCGTGGAATCCTTTCTGGGAGAAAATCTGTGCAGCCGCACTTAAGATTTCATCCTTCGTCATGGCATGCTCCCTACCGAACGGTCGGTAGATATAGATTACCAAATTTCGAGGCGCATGTCAAGACGCGATCGCCCAAAACCTACAGGTAAATCTGGATTGCCCTCCATAATGGAAAAATACCTGTGGTAAACTGATTTAATTAATTCCTATCCAGGGGAGGCAACCCCACGATGAGCAAATCCATCAATCTTGGCCTGGCGCGTATGCATAAAGAACCGGGCGAGCGGCGCGACTTCCTGCCGGGTTTCGTCTCCCGGCTGGAAAGATATGGCGCGAATGTGGTTTTGGAATATGGATATGGATCGGGTATGTCCTTTGTCGAACAGGACTACCGCCAGATAGCGCCTTCCATTACTTTCGCCTCGCGCGAAGAAGTATATCAACAAGATTTAGTCCTGGTGCTTCGCTACCCTGAAGATGATTACATCCGGGAAATGCGACCTGGAGCCTGTTTAATCTCCATGTTGCACTACCCCACTCGCCCGCAACGAGTTGCATTCCTGAAAAGCTTAGGTATTGAGGCGATTTCATTGGACTCACTCAAAGATGACACCGGGCGCAGGCTGGTTGAGAATCTACGAGTCGTAGCTTGGAACGGGGTTGAAGCTGGATTTCGAGTTTTGCGTTCCATCTACCCCGCGCCGGGATTTGGGAGCCCCAATCGCCCGCCTATCCAGGTAACTCTGCTGGGGGGTGGTGCAGTCGGCTCGCATGTGATGCAAGCTGCCATTCGCTACGGGGACGAGGCTCTGCGCAAGCGAATGCTCGCTGCCGGCATTCCCGGCGTGATGGTAACCACAGTCGATTACGATCTCACGTCCCACGAGAGCTTGATGAGCGAGATCCTGTCCCGCACTGACATGCTGGTGGACGCCACCCAGCGCGAAGATCCACGCATTCCAGTCATCCCCAATCGCTGGGTTGCGTACTTGCCATCGCATGCTGTCGTGGTTGATCTTTCAGTCGATCCTTATGATTGCGAGACAGATACCGTGTCTGTGAAGGGAATTGAAGGCATTCCCCAGGGCAATCTGGACCGTTATATTTTCCCGCCGGATGATCCTGCTTTCGACAATTTGCCGCAGTGTGTTTCCACCGAGCACCGGCGCTATTCGGTTTCGTGTTACTCCTGGCCGGGGATATACCCCAAACAGTGCATGGAAATTTACGGTCGCCAGCTCCGCCCACTGATGCATGTGCTTATCGAGAAGGGAAATGTTGAAAATATCGACCCTGAAGGAGCATTTTTTGAGCGGGCTATCGGTAGAGCTATGCTCTCCCGTTGGAAAGCAAATCCAGAAACAACACCTTCCCAACGTTTAGAGAAGGGCACATCCCAGAATGGGGCTTAGACCCTTATCATCCTAAAAGAGATTTTTTTAAGGAGGAAAACACTTGAGTAGAACAATCACGATTGGATTCCCACGCATGATGAAGGAGATGGGCGAAAAACGCGTCTATTTACCCGAGTTCATTGAATTTCTGGCAAACCTTGGCGCAAATATTTACATTGAAGAAGGATACGGCTCACGGTCGGGCTACAGCTTTGATGATTACCGGCAAGGCAATGTGAACGTACGCTTATGTTCGCGTACGGAAGCTTTTCAGCAAGATATCGTCATTGTCCTTCGATCGCCCCTGATGGAGGAGTTCAAGATGCTCAAACCAGGCAGCTGTCTGGTTTCGATGTTGCATTTCCCAACCCGCCCGAAAAGAGTCGAGACCCTCAAAACCCTGGGGCTTAACGCCATCTCCCTGGATAGCATTGTCAACGATATTAATCTCCGCCTGGTAGAAAACATGCGCGCGGTGGCCTGGAATGGGCTGGAAGCTGCCTTCGACGTGCTGGAGAAACGCTGGACTGGCTTGCAAAAACCGGATGGCACCCCAATTCGGGTGCTGGTGCTCGGGACAGGCATGGTCGGCAAACACGCCGTAGACGCGGCAACCAAGCTTGGCAATCTCGAACGCAACAACCTGCATATCCAGCAAGGCGGCCCAGGCGCCATGGCAATTGCGGTTGGCAGGAATATCTCCACAAATCCAGGCATTATACAGCAGCTTTTCCAGGAAGCGGACATCCTGGTTGATGCAACCCAACGCCGGGATACTTCCAAACCGGTAGTCCCCAACGCGTGGATTGAGTGGCTGCCCGAACATGCCGTCCTGACCGATCTTGCGGTTGATCCCTACATCCTGGACTCTCAGCCTCCTGTTGTGCGCGGAATCGAGGGCATTCCCCAGGGGAACCTGGATCAGTATGCCTTTTCACCAGATGACCCGCTTTGGGATAGGACGGTACCGGAAAGCATTCCTAGCTCACACCGCCGAACTACAGTAAGCTGCTATTCCTGGCCCGGCATTCATCCCGAGGCTTGTATGCGCCACTACGCACAGCAGCTTGAGCCACTGATGGAAGCTTTGCTCAGAATCGGATACAAAGGCCTTGGCCCGGGTGGCGGATACTTTGAGAGGGCGCTGTATCGAGGCAGCTTGAGAGCCTGGTTGAAGTCAGGACATTACGAAGCCCGTCCACGTTAGCTTGAAGCGAAATCTAAACCCAAGAATTCTCAGTTAGGCGTATTTCTTCGGGTGGCTAATCTCCGCCGATTGGATCGTCACTGGTCTTCTTCAACACCCGCATGGGGTCAAAGTGGCGGAACTCCCCGCTGGTGCGCCACAGCACGTAGTTGCTGCGCTCCTCAGCGGTATCATCCGCCTTATAAAAGCCCATGATGGAGAACTCTGCGCCAGGAGCGCCAAGGCGCATTTCCAGGTGCAGGTGCGGCTCGTAAGCATTACCGCTCACCCCCACCTGGCCTAAGGGCTGGCAGGCAAGCACCGTATCGCCCAGGGTGACCAGCGGAGCCTGGTCCATGTGGGCATATAGCGTATAGATCGACTCGCCTGGCGAGATCTCCAGTTCAGCAGCAAGCTCGGCGGGCAGGTCCTCGTACACAGTCTCAATAATGACCACATTGCCATACGGGAAGCTATCTGGGATGGCTGCAATCACCCTGCCGGAGAAGACCGACTGCACACCCACCCCCTGAATAGTGGTGCGCTCGCCGCGCCGGTAGTACGAGAAATCCACCCCATGGTGGCGCTCCTCCTTGCCGGGAGGCGGCGGGCGGTAGGGGTCAGAGATGATCTCTGGCAGCTCGTCCAGGTCGTGGATATCCAGCGGGGAGCAGATGCGGAAAGGGATTGGCGTGGGGGTGGCTGTAGGGGTAGGGGAAGGCAGAACAACAGTCGGCAGGAATAGTGTGGCGGGGGAGGGTGTCACTGGCGCAAGCTCACCCTGAGGGGTGGGCGACTCTGCCTGTTCTATCTCAGTGGTCGCAATCGGCAGCAAGCTGCCCGTATCGGGCGATTGCCCGCACGCTGCCAGTGAAAAGATCAGCAAGAGAAATACCAGGAGACGTAACACCATTTTGACTATCATTGATTCGCTGCCCTACACCCAATTGGAACAGGTGGATTATAACCTATTGGAGATATTGCGAATGTAATCCCAATCCACACGAAACCGCCTCCCGGCAGGTTGACAACTTCCCCCCCGTGAAGTAGAATACCCTTCGCTCAAACGGGGCGTGGCGCAGTCCGGCTAGCGCGCTTGCATGGGGTGCAAGAGGCCCTGGGTTCAAATCCCAGCGCCCCGACAG
>JBFYSV010000231.1:0-4596 GCA_041301185.1 Anaerolineae bacterium | reverse complement strand
GGGGTGGTATCCACTATAAAGCTCATGGCGTAGACGTCCATGTCGTACGGGTAGACCTGCTTCGGCTGCGCCCAGACCACTCGGACGAGACCAGCAGGTCCCGTTGTGACGTCCGACAACGACTCGCTGACCGAAGTGTCGGTGAGCTGGTACAGCCGGTTGGTCGCCAGGTCATAGAGCCAGATATCGTACGTTGTGCCGACCTCCGGGCTGCTCTCGAAGGTGATGATGTTGCCGGCGATGTTCGGGTTGCGCTGTATGCCGGGAAGATCGAGCACAGACTCGATGTAGGCACCTGAAGAATCCTTCACCGACCAGCGGATGTTGGCGCTCGAGCTATAAATGTCAGCGTACGAGCCGTAGACCGTGACCGGACCATTGGTGTCTGGCAGCGACTCGTTGCCGTCAGCACCCGTCACCTGCTCGGGGGCACCCCAGATGCCCATAGACCGCTCAGCGCGCCAGACGTCGCATTCGGTGGCAGAGACGCACTTGACCCAGACAACCGCGTCCCCATCGGGGCTGACGCCCGGCCACTCGTCGGCGAGCGTGTCATTCGTCAGGCGGTATGCCGGGGCGTCCGGGTCCAGGATGCTCGAGAGGGCGAACTCAGCTTGGCCAGAGACCAGATCGTAGCCGCGATCCTCGAAGGCGATCGTGTCGCCGCCGACTGCAGAGCGGCGGCGCAGCGCGCCGGCGGCTGGGGAGATCTCGATGACGGGACCAGGGTTGCCGAACGGGTCGATCTGCACCAGATAGATGCCCCGGCTGCCGTAATCCGTCGCGAGCATGAACACAATGTTGCCACCGCTAATGTCGGAAAGCGAGTCATACACGCCGTCAGCATGCGGGATGAGCCGGTCGGACGGGATCCCATATCCAGGTTCTGGAACCGGACGCCATAGACCGAGTTGTCCGTATACGAGACCCAGTCGCCACTGACGTGCGGATCGGTTTGGCCTCCGGTGCTATCGTTCACAACCGCAACGTTTACAGTCAGCGGCCCACCGGGGACAGGCACGATCACCTGGGTAGGCTCGGGCGCCTGGGCAAAGACAGAGCCTGGTAACAGGCCCAACAGCATGGCAATCACCAGGACGCGTACAAAATTGAATGAACATATCGTATTTTTCATGGTTTTCTCCTTTATCGAATCGAACTCGAAACTGGTTTTTTCATCTGCCTCGATTAAACAAGAAGACAAGGGAAAATTGGGGTCACTTCAGTCACCCTCTCCTGACCCAAAACTAATACAACTGCCTCATTCTCGTATCCGCCCGCTTCTATTGTGTTCTCAACGGGCAAAGAAGTGATATACTGAATATGGTTTTTCCATCGAAATACGGACAATCAAATAAATCGCGACCCAAATTTTGTGAAGCAACCAGATCAGGGAAATGACTACAAGCGATACGCAGGCAACCAGCGTTTCCTCCGGTGAGGCGGATGTCCCCCTGCATTTCAGCGAGTGGCTCAAATGCCGCCGCCGGCAGTTGGATCTGACCCAGGAACAACTGGCGCAGCGCGCCAGTTGCAGTGTCTTTGCCATCCGGAAGATTGAATCGGGGGAACGGCAGCCTTCCAGGCAGCTCGCCAGGACGTTAGCCCAGTCGTTGGAAATCCCCGCTGAAAATCAGCCCACCTTTATCCAGGTTGCCCGGGGGGAGCGGAGTGTCGAATGCTTGCACACCGTTATTCCCGGTCGCGCTTCCCTGCCAGCCGGCGAACCCAGTCCGACCGCCGGAAACCTGCCGAGGCCGCTAACCCCTTTCATCGGGCGCGAGCCGGAACTCTCCGCCCTGGGCGGGTTGTTGTGTAATCCCCAGTGTTTGCTGCTCACCATCGTCGGTCCCGGCGGAGTTGGAAAGACCCGCCTGGCAATCGAGGCTGGAAATCAATACAAGGAGCGCTTCCCCGATGGGGTCTGGTTCGTTTCGCTCGCGGCGCTGAATTCGCCGACGTTGATCGTCCCGACGATTGCCGATGCGCTACATTTCAGGTTTCAAGACTCGCCCGATCCTCAAGCCCAGATTCTCCGGTATTTACACCTGAAAAGGGCTTTGCTGGTATTGGATAACGCCGAGCATTTGTTGGACGGTGTGGGGGTGTTTACAGAGATATTGAAGCACTGCCCGCAAGTAAAACTGCTGGTGACCTCCCGGGAGCGACTAAACCTGCTGAGCGAGTGGGTGTTTGAGGTCCAGGGGCTGCCAATACCTGCCAGCGACCAGGAGGAGCAGTTTGCGTCATACAGCGCTGTGGCCTTGTTTGTACAGAGTGCCAGACGCGTTCGGGCAGGGTTTGAGCTTCGTGAAGAGGATCGGCGCTGTGTTCTCAAAACCTGCCAGATCCTGGAGGGGATGCCGCTTGGCATTGAACTGGCTGCCGCCTGGGTTGGGTTGCTATCCTGTGAAGAGATCGCAAAAGAGATCGGGCACAATATCGACTTCCTGTCTGTCTCGATGCGCGATCTTCCCGAGCGGCACCGCAGCATACGGGCAGTATTCGATCATTCCTGGAAAATGCTCACGGTGGATGAGCAGCAGGTAATGTGCAAACTCTCAGTCTTTCAGGGCGGGTTTAGCCGCCAAGCGGCTGAGCAGGTGGCGGGTGCGGCGCTGTTAGTCTTGTCCACTTTGGTGAACCGGACCCTGCTAAGGCGGTCCGTAGGCGGTCGCTATGATTTACACGAACTGGTCCGCCAATACAGTGCCGGCTATATGGCTGCCGATCCCCAGGCGCATGCGGCCGCGCAGCAGAGGCATTATGCCTACTTTCTCGCCCTGGCAGAGACTGCCAACGAGGAACTGAAGGGATCCAATCAGTTGGAATGGTTAGAGCGGTTGGAGCAGGAACACGACAATCTGCGGGCAGCATTGGAATGGGCGCTTAAAAGCGACCGTGAGGCGCCGGGAGAGGATAGAGCGCTACGGCTGGCGGGAGCCTTGCGCTGGTTTTGGCGGATGCGTGGATACTTCCATGAAGGGCGCAACTGGCTCATGCAAGCCCTCCAGACATGCCCGGAAAGACCCACGACCGCCCGGGCAAGTGCTCTGTTGGGATTGAGCATGATCATGAATATCCTGGGAGACCTTAGCGCGGCTCGCCCGCAGGCCGAAGAAAGCGCGGCAATCTTCAGGAAGTTGGGCAACCAACGGGGTCTGGCGGAGGCGCTTTCAGAAGCGGGAGCAACATTGACCTGGCAAGGTGAAGCAGCCATGGCGTTTGCCCGGTTCGAGGAGGCTCTGTCCCTCTACCGTAGTACCGGTGACAGGTGGGGGGAGGCACAAGTCTTATATAGGCTGGGAGTTACACTGGTGGATACCTCCGGTGACTTGCTGGGTCGAGACATGGTCGAAGAAAGCGCCAAAATTTTGCAGGGTTTAGGCGAAAAATACCTTTACGTTTATGTTCTGATTTTCCTCGGAGATACGGATGCGGTCTTGGGAAATTACACTTCTGCGCGTACCTATTTAGAGCAAGGCCTGGCGGTTGCCACAGAGATCAAACACACTGGGGGAATCACAGACGCCCTAATCGGCCTTGGCAGTATTTCTCGAATTCAAGGCGAATATTTGACCGCTCAGTCTCACCTTGAAGAAGCTTTCCGGGTGTATCAAGAGCACGGAAGCAACGTCTGGGATACTAGCGTGCTTTGTTTCCTGGCGGAAAATGAAATCGCTCAGGGAGATCTTTCAGCCGCAAAGCTCCACATTCTGGCGGCCTCCAACCACCTCAATCTGTCTGAAAACAAATTGGCCAATACAATCGTATGCCACTTCCGGGGTTTGTTGGCCTATTATCAGGGAGATGCCGAAAAAGCTGATGAACTGCTGGGGGAGTCATTGGCGCTTGCACGGAAAGGAATATACAAAGTCGAAGTGGCGCGGTCTCTCATGGCACTGGCCCGGGTGAGGCGTACGCTAGGCCAGATCGGGCAGGCGACCGAATTGATCCTGGAAGCGTTGGATCTATTTAGTAAATATGGCCATAAACTTGGCATTGCAATTTCGCTGGAGGAGCTGGCGGCCGTATGCGCGATTCAACGGGACGGGGCAGGCGCAGTCATGCTGCTCAGCATGGCGCACGTTCTGCGCGAGGGGATGGGCGCGCCACTCCCACCGGTAGATCGCGCCGCCCATGATTCTATCCTCGCCGCCTGCCACGCCCAGCTTGGTGAGGAGGTTTTTGCATGCGCATGGGCTGAAGGCAAAGCATTTTCCTTGGAACAAGCAATTGATTTCGCATTGCACAAGTAAAAGTTGCCTGCCATTTTGGCTTGCCTCAACCCGACAACACGCTGGCAACTTTATCTACACGCGCCGAAAGGAATTGCATAAAATACTTTGTTACCCCATCACATCGTGCTGTGCATCAACTTTGGACGATATTGCAGTGCCTCCGCCAGGTGTGCGGATTGGATGTCCTCGCTTCCTGCAAGATCTGCAATAGTGCGTGATAACTTCAAAATGCGGTGATAGGCTCTCGCCGAAAGATTCAACTGGCTCATCGCCGAACGCATCAGGCTTTGACCTTCATCCTGCAAATGACAGAATTTCCTAACTTCGGCAATTCGCATGTCGGCATTGCAGACAA
>JBFYSV010000228.1:0-5979 GCA_041301185.1 Anaerolineae bacterium | reverse complement strand
TTGTGCAGCGGCTCTCTCCTGCTCGCTGGCACTGCGGGCGCGGGTGTGCTCCTGCGGCGCGGCAGGCTGGTTAAACTTGCCGGTCAGGACACCGCCCGCCAGCAGGGAAAATGCCAGCACGGTCATTCCTAAGGCGCGCGTCATGGGTAGCACATCCCGCTCGATGCCGCGCTCCAGCAGGTTGTACTCGCCCTGGTAAGCAACAAACCTGCTCCAGCCGCGCAGCTCGGCGATCACCTGGGCTTGAGAGGCAATCCAAGCGGGGGTATCCGAGATGCCAACGTAGAGGATCTTCCCGCTGCGCACCAGATCATCCAGCCCGCGCAACACCTCGTCAACGGGCGTGGTGAAATCCCAGACATGCAGGTAGAGCAGGTCGATGTAGTCGGTGTTCAACCGCTTCAGGCTGGCTTCCACGGTGCGCATCATGTTTTTGCGCTGGTTTCCGCCGGCGTTGAGGTCTTTTGGATTGCTGCCCGGGCGGCGCAGGGTGTACTTGGTGGCAATAATAAAATAATCCCTGTCCGAAGCGACAAACTCGCCCACATATCGCTCGCTGGTGCCATTGGTGTAGTTGGAAGCCGTATCAATAAAATTGCCGCCTGCTTCAGAAAACATATCGAAGATCTTGCGGCTGTCTTCTTTGGAGGCGCCCCAACCCCAGTCTTCTCCAAAGGTCATGGTGCCTAAACATAGCTCTGAGACCCGCAATCCGGATCGACCAAGTAGCTTATATCGCATGCTTGCCTCCTGTAACCAAACATGAAACAAACCTCAATACAATGGGCAGATTATATCCGATATGCGATTGGGGTCTCTTGAGTTTCTCTGGAATTACTGATCCGCCAGGGCTTCCAGGCTGGGGTCGCAATCCAGGATCTTCTGGCGGATGGCATCGATCACCAGGGGATCATCCCCCCAGGCGCCCAGGTTGACCATCTCCACCCCGTCCGGATTGGGCACCGAATGCACCGCCTCTGGCACCTGGATATCGCTATGGATCGAGTCGGCGCTGATCGAGGCGGAGAAAACCAGCAGGCGTTCTACCCCGTTGCGCAGCAGCTCGCTGACCGCCGGTTGTATCTTGGGCTCTTTGAACTCCATCCACGCTAGGACAATGTTCTCCGCCCGGTAACCATCCTGGATCAGCATTTCGCGCACCGCCTCCCGGAAGAGCTGCTCCTGCTCGGTTTGGGTTGGGTAGATCTTATCCCAATCATCGGGCTGCCCGTGCCCCACCAGCAGGATTCCCACTCGAGATTTATCCACGCCATCCAGGTTTTGAGCGGTGCGCGCCAGGAACATCTGGCGCAGCGCGGGAGAGTCCCACAATGGGGTGGCGTAGCAAACTTCCACACCAAGCTTTTCCAATTCGAGAGCTTCCAGCATCTCCTGCCCGGCTTGGGTGTGGCTGGAATCGGTCAGGAAGACCGGCATGACCACCAGCCTGCTGGCGCCCTCGTTCACCGCCTGAATCGCAGCCTCATCCGGGCGAGGCGGGTTGTCCAGGAAACCCTGGTAAAAGCGCACGCCCTTGCTCTTGGCAACCGGCATGGTTTCTTCCAGGCTGCGTAACATGATCTGGTGGACTTTGTTGTGGGCGCTGCCCCCGATATCCAGGTACTCACGGCGCAAGTTATACAGGAAAAACGGGCGAAACGGGCTCGGGATAAAAGACACCCCATCTGAGTCGAGCTCGTGGAAAGTTTCGATCCATGGCATTGCGCTGTAGGCTGGTGGCTCGCCGTGGGTATAATACAGCACTGCAGTATGCGCGCTGCCCGGGTCGCCAGGCAGGCGGGTGATTGCTGGCAATATGCGCTGCTCTTCCTGGGCAAGATAAATCGTATTGGCAACCAGATATCCGCCAAGCACGCAAGCTATCCCCAGGAGTGTATTCCACAACAGCTGCCATCCCTGGAAGTAGCGCCAGGCGATCACCACCCAGACAAATATCACGCATAGCGCGCCTGCCAGGTACAGGCTCATCCGCAACGGTTTAGCGACCAGGTAATTAAGTAGTAAAACGCCGCAGGAGAATGCCAAAAGAGCAGAAAGGAACCAGTAAAACGAGCGCATCATTTGTCCTCCTCAATAAATTACCAGATTTTATCCAAAATACCGGATTACATCGGTCAGGTCAAGTGTCAAAACTCATGTCACATCGATGAGATTAAGTGCTAATATCCAGGAATTACACCATCCGATAGCAGTAGCACGGATCCGGTTTTATAATTAAGGCAGCTCGATTGAACCTCATAATCCCTCAACATGGCAATACCCCGGTGTAAAGCAAACCCGGCTAATGATCGCGTCCATCAACGTGTGAACACTTAAAACCAGGAGAACAAGATATGGATTACCCGCTCAGCCCAAAGCAACCCGTTGCAGATGAGTATCATGGCATCCCGGTAGTCGACGAATATCGCTGGCTAGAAGATGCTGACGATCCGCGGGTGCGCCAGTGGAGTGCCAGCCAAAACGAATTCACCCGCGCCATCCTGGATCGCATCCCGGTGTGGAACGCGGTCTATAACCGCCTGCACTCGCTATACACCGCTACCTCGTCCGATTATTACAGCCTGTATCCGTGCGGGGGCAGGTTGTTTACCATCAAGTGGCAGCCTCCCAAGCAGCAGCCTTTGCTGGTGGTGCTTGCCTCACCCGACGACCTGGCATCGGAGAAAACCATCCTCGACCCCAACCAGCTCGATCCGAGCGGCGGCACCACGATCGACTTCTATGTTCCCTCACTGGACGGACGTTTTGTAGCCGTCTCGCTCTCCACGGGCGGCAGCGAAGAAGGCACGGTTTATGTCTACGAAGTCTCGTCTGGCAGACCGCTCCCTGATGAGATCGCCCGGGTGAACTACCCCACGGCTGGCGGCAGCCTGGCATGGAACGCGGATGGCTCCGGGTTCTACTACACGCGCTACCCGCGCGGGGATGAGCGACCACCCGAAGATATGAACTTCTACCAGCAGGTCTACTTCCACAAGCTGAACACCCCCAGTGAACAGGATGCTTATGTAATCGGCGCCGAGTTCCCGCGCATTGCCGAAATCGAGCTGGAGACAACACACGATGGGCGCTACCTGTTTGCGCTGGTCAAGAACGGCGATGGCGGCGAGATGGCGCACTACGTGATGGATTCCCGCGGACAGTGGCAGCAAATCACCCGCTTCGAGGACCAGGTGCAACAGGCTGTGCTGGGTAGGGATGGGTATGTTTATATGCTCTCCCGCCAGGAAGCGCCGCGCGGCAGTATCCTGCGTCTGCCGCTGGATAACCCCGTGCTGGAGGCGGCGCAAACTATTATCCAGCAGCGCCCCGGGGCGATCAGCCACTTCGAGCCTACTGATACCCGCCTGTATGTGGTCGAAATGGACGGTGGTCCCTCCCGGTTGTACACGTTCGACCACCACGGAAACGAGCTGGGCGAGGTGCCCGTAGAGCCGGTCGCTTCGATCTGGCAGATCGTGCGGCTGACAGGGGATGAGATCCTGTTCCGCAGCGGCAGCTATATCACCCCGCCAGCCTGGTATCGGCACAACCCGGAGACGGGCGAGACTCGCCGTACGGCAATGTTTGTCACCTCGCCAGCTGATTTCAGCGATTGCGAAGTGGCGCGCGTGTTCGCCACCTCACGCGATGGCACCCGTGTTCCGCTTAACATCATTCGCCGCAAGGGCACCCCGCAGGACGGGCACACCCCGGCGCTGCTGACTGGCTATGGCGGTTATGGCTTCAGCCTGACCCCCAACTTCAACATCCGCCGGCGCATTTGGTTGGACCAGGGCGGGATCATTGCCATTGCCAATCTACGGGGAGGGGGCGAGTACGGCGAGGAATGGCACCTGGCAGGTAACCTGACCAACAAGCAAAATGTATTTGATGACTTCATCGGCTGCGCCCGGCATTTGATCGAGCAGCGCTACACCAGCCCAGAAAAGCTGTGCATTGAGGGCGGCAGCAACGGCGGCTTGCTGATGGGCGCAGCGCTCACCCAGCAGCCCGAGCTATACCGCGCTGTGGTATCCCATGTCGGTTTGTATGACATGCTCAGGGTGGAGCTGGACCCCAACGGGGCGTTCAACGTCACCGAGTTCGGCACAGTGACTAATCCGCAGCATTTCGAAGCGCTGTACGACTACTCGCCTTACCACCGCGTGGCGGATGGGACAATCTACCCGGCAATGCTGATGGTCACTGGAGAAAACGATGGGCGCGTAAACCCTGCCCAGAGCCGGAAAATGACCGCTCGCATGCAGGCAGCTACCCGCTCAGGGCATCCCATCTTGCTGCGCACCAGCTCGACCTCGGGGCACGGGCTGGGCACTGCCCTTGACGAGATGATCGCTGAGGACGCGGATGTGTTCGCCTTTCTGTTCGACCAGCTGGAGATTGATTACCAGGGTTGAGCACATCAGAAGGACGAAAAACTGCACGCCCCTTAACCAGGGTTCTTTTAGAACTGGCCTGGCAGTTGATCCCGCCTGGCGCTTACCTGGCGATTATGCTGCGCTACTTCCCGCATTGGAACGCCTTCTGGATCTACTCGGATGAGGGGTTCAATGTGATGAAAGGACTGCTGGTAGGGCGCGGCTACCCACTCTACAGCCAGATATGGAGTGACCAACCGCCCCTGTTCACCTACTTGCTGGCATTGCTCTACCGTTGGAATGGTGAAAGTATATTTGCCAGCCGGTTGCTGGTTTTGCTCTTCTCTTGCCTGCTGATTTGGGGCTTTGTACAATATTTACGCCTGGCATGGGGCAATGCGGCAGCCCTGGCAGGCGCGATCCTGGTCATCCTGCTGCCCCATTTCCCTACCTTGAGCGCCGCCGCGCTGATCGGTCAGCCGTCCCTGGCAATGGCGATGGTGTCAATGCTGGTGCTGACAGGCTGGCACACACGCCATAAGCGATTTTTCCTTGTCTTATCTGCCATTTCTCTGGGAATTTCCCTGCTTTTCAAGCTGTACACTGCTTTTCTGGCGCCGATATTTGTCATCGGTCTGGTAGCTACGGAATATCTTCCCGTTTCTAAACAGAACAGCACATGGCACAGGCTGCAACCCGCCTTGATCTGGTCGATTACTTTCCTGGTCTTCACAGTACTGGCAGGGGTTATTGCAGTAGGTCCGGGCAATATTCCCCAGCTTATCCTGCCACACTTTGCCGCGTCACAGGCAGATCTATCTCGCGAGACTCAAATCTACCCGATCACTTTCTATCTCAGAGATAGCTGGTCTATCCTCTTGTTGGCAGTGGTGGGAATAGGGTACGTTCTCCAACAACGCCGCTGGCTGATGTGCTACCCTATCGCCTGGATGGCTTGCGCGGCGCTAATTCTGCTCAATATGAGACCGGTTTGGTTTCACCATCAAATGTTGATCACCCTACCGGCTGCACTGCTGGCAGGCGGAGCTGTGGCAGAAACCTTAAACCTGCTCTCCCGGGCAATTCACTCTCCATCTGCTCTGGGCAAGGCATGGGTAGGGTTAGCGAGCGGGCTAATCGCCATGCTGCTGGTGCTGGCAACCCGACCGGCACAAGCGATCTCTCAATTTGAGACACCCGGATCCGCTGCCAACGAGCAACGTGCCCCATTTGAAGACAGAGTCATGCGCAAGATCAACCAGTATGCTGAAAAGACGAACTGGATGGTAACCGACCTGCCCATGTTTGCTTTTCGGGCGGGCATCCCGGTTCCGCCCAATTTGGCGGTGATCTCCGGGAAACGCTTTGCCAGCGGGGCATTGACAGAAGAAACAATCATCGAGACGGTGAGAGAATATTCACCCGAGCAGGTGTTGATTGGGCGCTTCGAACTCCCCAGGCTCGAGCAATCCCTGTTTGAAAACTACGCCCTGGTGCTGGAGCGAGAGCAGGAATTGAAGCTTTATATCCGGAAAGACCTGCTCCGCTGATCCCGGCTCAAGGGCTTACCTGCACCACTTGATTGCCGCGAAGGTAT
>JBFYSV010000224.1:0-3585 GCA_041301185.1 Anaerolineae bacterium | reverse complement strand
GTGTGGCTGCCAAAATTAATCCCGCCACCCTCTCCGGATAGTTGCGGTATAGGGCGAGAGAGATATATCCCCCCATGGATAAACCACCCACAATTACCGGTTGCGTGATCTGCAAATCATCCAAAAGCTGGACGCAATCTTCGGCCAGCAGCTCCATGGAATAGGTTTGTGGGTTTGGGGCAGGGGCAGGGAAGGGTGGGGTTTCGCCGTGTCCGCGTAGATCGGGGGCGATCAGCCTGGCAATGCCAGATAGGCCAGAGATCTGGGATTGCCAGAGCCTGCGGTTTAATGGGTAGCCGTGTATCAGCAGCACGGATGGTCCCTCACCCTGGTCAGTGTAATGGATTACCAAGTTATTCAGCCTTGTCTGCAATATTCTTTTCTCGCAATTTTCGTGTAGCCATCAGCTAACTCAACGATCGAGAGCAGCCAGTTGACTGCGTAATTTCTCGGCGGTTCCCTGGTATTGGCTTAACTTATCTTGCTCTTTTTGTACCACGGCAGGTGGGGCTTTTTCCGTAAATTGACCCGTAAGCAGGGTTTGCAGTCGTTGAATCTGTGAATTAACTTCGGCGAGATCCTTCTCCAGGCGGGTGCGTTCTTCGGAATTGTTCACCAGGCCGGCCAGAGGCAGGTATATCTCCACCGCACCAACCACCAGAGCGATGTGTCCCTTGGGTTTGGAGGGCAGTCTTTCTGCTATTGTCAGGCTGTTGAGGTCAATTTGCGCCAGGGAAGCGATCACCTTGGATTGAGAGCGCAGTGTCTCGGCGTGTGCTTCCGATGTGATAATAGCGGGGATGCGCTTACCAGGCTGGACGTTTTTCTCGGCGCGCAGATTGCGCACCGCCCGGACAATATCTTGCACCAGGCTGAACTCGGAGACTTTCGTCCCTTCCCAGCCATCTGAATCGCGAGGCTCGGGCCAGGGAGCCAGGATCAGTGCTTCAGGCCAGCCGTTGCCAGGAGCAAGACGTGGCGAGTGCGCCTGGCAGGCCCGTTTGAGGTGCCCCCATATCTCTTCGGTCACGAATGGCGTGAAGGGGTGCAGCATTCTCAAGGACAGATCCAGAACTTGAACAAGCGTGTAGGCAGTGTAAAAAGCGCGGTCACCACCTTCTGCGAGCTGAAGCTTGGCGATTTCGACATACCAATCTGCATAATCGCTCCAGAAGAAATCGTAGATTTGCCTGCCTGCCTCGCCGTACTGGTAGGTCTGGAATAGGCGTTCGACATCCCGTATGAGCGTTTGCAATCGCGCCCAAATCCACGAATCTGGCAATGTCCAGCGGGGGTCAAGTACCGGATCGACCGGTGCTTGATCGAGCGCGCTGATCACATAGCGACCGGCGTTCCAGATTTTATTGGCGAAATTGCGATTAGCCTCCACTTTCTTGATACTGAGATTCATATCGTTGCCTGGCGTGGAGCCTACTAGCAGGGTGAATCGCAATGCATCGGTGCCCAGCTCATCCATGACAGTGAGTGGGTCAATGACATTGCCATAGGTCTTGCTCATTTTGCGCCCGTGCTCATCGCGGATCAGCCCGTGCAGATAGACCGTGCTAAAAGGCACCTGACCGGTGAACTCCAAGCCGAACATGATCATCCGCGCCACCCAGAAGAACAGGATATCATATCCCGTCTCCATCATGGTGGTGGGGTAATAATAATTTAGATCTGGTGTTTCATCCGGCCAGCCAAGGGTCGAGAACGGCCAAAGACCCGATGAAAACCAGGTATCCAGAACATCCGGGTCTTGTTCGATATGCGTGCTATTGCAGTGAGAGCAAGATGTTGGATCCTGGCGAGCGCTGGTCATCCCACCGCACTCAGCACAATACCAGACCGGTATGCGGTGCCCCCACCAAAGCTGACGGCTGATGCACCAATCCTGGATGTTTTCCAACCAGTTGTAATAGACTTTGGTGAAGCGTTCTGGCACGATCCGGATGCGCCCATCGCGCACGGCCTGCAGCGCTGCTTCCGCCAGGGGCTGGATGCGCACAAACCATTGGGTCGAGATCATCGGTTCGACGATCTCTCCGCCGCGCTGCGAGCGAGGGATGTTGAGAGTGTAGGGCTGTTCTTTGAGGGTAAGCCCTGCAGCCCGCATCTCTTCCCAAAGATTATTACGCGCTTCGAAGCGGTCCTGTCCCTGGAATTTGCCGCCATTTTGGTTAACCCGGGCGGCTTCGTCCAGGATGGAGATTATCGGCAGGTCGTGGCGCATGGCAATCTCGTAATCATTTGGATCATGCCCCGGTGTGACCTTCAAGGCGCCTCCACCAAATTCACGGTCAACATACTCGTCGGCAATTACCGGGATCTGGCGACCCAGGATTGGCACGATTACATTACGGCCGATAAATTGCTGATAGCGGCTATCCTCGGGATGGACTGCAACCGCGGTATCCCCCAGGATGGTTTCTGGGCGAGTGGTGGCAACAGGCAGGTATTCTTGGGGAGAATCTGCCAGAACATACTTGAAAAAGTATAGCGTGCCGGGTTCTTCGGAATACTCCACTTCCAGGTCTGAGACAGCGGTTTTCAGCCCTGGCGACCAGTTAATCAGGCGAGGTCCCCGATAAATTAAGCCTTTTTCATACAGCCGCACGAAAGCTTCGCGTACCGCATGGGAGAGCCCGTTATCTAATGTGAAGCGTTCCCGCTCCCAATCGCAGGATGCCCCCAACCGGCGGATCTGCTGGGTGATGATCCCACCATATTTTTCTTTCCACTGCCAGGTGCGACTCAAGAACTTCTCGCGCCCGATCGCTTCGCGAGAGGTGCCTTCTCGAGCCAGGGCTTTTTCGATCTGAAGCTGGGTGGCGATACCAGCATGGTCAGCACCTGGTACCCACAAAGTCGGGACACCTTTCATGCGGTGATAACGGATCATCAAATCTTCCATGGACACAAACATAGCGTGACCGAGGTGCAGCTCGCCAGTAACATTGGGTGGTGGAATCGAGATGACGAAGGGTTTTCGCATCGGATCGAATCCGGGCAAATTTGGATCGTTGGTCGGCTTGAAATAGCCATGGTCATTCCACCACTGGTATATTCGTTGCTCCGTGGCTTTGAAGTCATATGTTTTGGGCAGGCTGTGATCGATCATCTATACCTCCTGGTGCTTTTCCTTATTGCGATCTCGATAAATCATCGAGTTGTTCTTAGGTCAAAGTACTTACGCGTAAAAATAAAAAGCCTTCCGTCCTTGATGAGGACGAAAGGATATTACTTCCGCGGTACCACCTCAGTTCGCCGGTATCATCACGGCGCACTCTGCGCCCACCCTGATTAAGGGGGCAAAGCGATAACGGGCTAACCCGTGTCGTTCTACTCTTTCAGGGTTATTCCACTGAAATTTCTTCGACAATATCTCCGGGCGACCTTCAGCGTATGGGCTTTGTGGGGGCTTTCAGCCTCTGGCCACTCCTTCTCTGAATAACCCTGGAGCATTCGCTCAAAAAGGTTTCTTATCAAAACCCTGCCCGCTTACTCCTCCCGGATAGAGAGTATTTACTTTATTTAGTCGAATTATATCCTTTCTTTTCTAGCGGGTCAACCGTTACATGGATG
>JBFYSV010000220.1:0-2662 GCA_041301185.1 Anaerolineae bacterium | reverse complement strand
CCGTGCTTTCTTCGATCGCCTGGTTATGTAGATTCCTGCTTAATAAAGAAGGACTAAGGGTAATGAATTTGTGAACTCCAAATCAAACACGGCTTCGGCGTGCGTCAATGGTGTGGACTAGCCCGGTGAGGTGGCGAGCCAACGATCGAGCCAGTCGCCAACATGTGGCTTGCATCTAGAAGGTATTATTTGCGCCAATGGTTATCGTGCTCTTCCAGATCCAGGTTTTGACCCATGACTTGCCGGATGACAACACCTTTGCTGGGACAGATATTATCTCGTTTCAGAACCTGCGAGATAATTTTGGACAGGGAACTTGGGTAGTATAATTTTTTTGTGGTGTCATCATCCTATGACCACCGCAATGACTCAAGTCCATCCTGCTATTACGCAGGGGTATTACCGCTGACCACGATATATGGTGTTCGCCAGGCAGGGTTGTATTCACCTGATTAGATGAATAGTTTACGTTCACCAGCTAACTCTGCTACTTGCTTGGGTCGTTGGAGTCTAGATGAACAAACGCAAATTAAAACGGCAACTAAATCTGGTGCAAGTGGTTATGCTGGGGACAGCGGGAGCGATTGGCGCACAAATTTTTCTTCTCACCGGCCACGCAGCTGGCATGATTGGACCCGCTTTTGTGCTGGCAATCATCTTGGGCGGGGTATTAAGCTACAGCATCGCCTTGAATTATGGCGAACTTGCCTCGTCCTTCCCTGAAACCGGCGGGGCAATGACTTATGTGCGGGAAGCCTGGGGGAGCAACCTACTCTCCTATCTGGTTGGTTCGCTGGATTGCCTCTCCAGCACCTTTTACGCTGCACTCTCGGCAATCGGGTTCGCTTATTCCGTGCAAATCTTTTTCCCGTCTCTGTCGATTGTTCCAACAGCTATCGGCATCATTCTGGTGTTTGTTGTTTTGAATATTTTGGGGGTGGGAAATATTGGAAATATCCAGATCCTTTTGGGCGGAACCTTGTTGTTCGTCTTGTTGGCTTACATCGTACTCGGGCTGAGTCTGCCTGGCGGCTTCCAGTGGAGCACCTTTCTAACCGGAGGAAACTTTTTCATCTATGACAGCGGTTGGGAAAACTTTTATAGATTATTATCCACGATTGCTCTGGTATATGTGGCTTATATCGGATTTGAAGTGATTGCAGATGATGCTGAGGAAATTAAAGACCCAGATAGAGCGATTCCGCTGGGTATCCTCGTCAGCCTGACCTTGCTCTTGATTATTTATCCCATGATCATTCTCGTCACCCTGGGTACGGTGCCCTGGCAGGAACTGGCCGGGTCAGAAACGGCACTGACGGATGCGGTGATCCGGTTTTTACCACAGTGGGGTCCAGCCGCTCTGGGCGTGACAGGCGTCATCGCCACAATAACATCGCTGAACACTGCCATGTTGAGCGCCACACGCGAAGCATTTACCCTAAGCCGTGATGGCATGTGGCCGCGTTTCCTGTCCAGGTTAGGACGTTTCCGAACCCCTTACGCTGCCACGTTCATCATTGGCGCAATAATCATTGCAGTGGCATCGGTAGGGCTGGTCGACTTTCTAAGTTATATTTCAAGCTCCGGTTATCTGTTTGTTCTTTTTTGGTCGAACCTGGCATTGATCCGCTTACGACGTCGCTACCCGAACTTTCACAGACCGTTTAAAGTTCCATTTTTTCCAATCACGGTCTATTTAGCCATAGCGACCTGTTTGCTAATTATTTCCTTTACTGACTTGCGGGCACTTGTGTTTGGGGCAGGGTTACTGGGGGTGCTGACTGTCGCCTATTATGTGTCACCGGTGATCAATCAAATCTACGTAACATACATGGGCTCCATAGAGAAAAACAAGGATCGGATTCTGGTACCTATTGCCAACCCCAAAAGTGGTGCGCACCTGGTTCGCATGGCTACGATCCTGGCGCGTGCCAGTGAGGATACTGGTATTTGCATTTTCAACGTGCAAAATTCAGGGCTGGCTGGGGAGCAATTATCCAACCAACGCGCCGCGCCGCGATATACAAAGATCCCCGCTGACCTTATGCGCGAAGCCCAAAAACGGAATGTTCCTATTTACACCAAGCGCCGCATGGCCGATAGCATTGCTCATGGTATTCTGGATGAAATTGAGGACCACCACTACATTAAATTCGTCCTAATGGGCTGGCCGGGGCCATTGGATGCCAATACCGCCCCCAACAATCCGGTGAAGATTTTGCTCGAAAAAGCCAAAACCAATATGGCCGTTTTATTGAGTCGCAATCCCGGCAAAATCCGCCATATCCTTGTGCCAATAGGAGGAGGATCACATTCCCGGCTTGCCTTACACGTTGCCTATGAAATTGCAACCCAGGAAAACGCGTTTATTACCGCGCTTCATATTTATTCAAGAACAACCGAAGCTGACGACATTGAAGATGAGTTGAACTTTCTGCGCGAGATTGTTGTCGATGAACTGGGGCTAATCCCGGCATGCCTTACTCCACGTACCATGTCGGCCGAGCAGATTACCCGGGGTGTATTACAGGAAACGAAGCGTCAGCCATATGATTTGCTGGTGATAGGCGCATCTGAAGAATATGGTTCTGGAACCCGCCTGTTTGGTTCCGTGGACGATTGGATCATTGAACACATCGAACACTGTTCCGTGCTACTTGTT
>JBFYSV010000217.1:0-45172 GCA_041301185.1 Anaerolineae bacterium | reverse complement strand
ATGTACGGCGTGGACGGCACCACCAGCATCGTCCAGTTCGAGACCGACGTGCTCGGCCTGCTCTCAGTGATTGAGAGCGACCCCGGTCCGCACACCACAGCGTATGGATTGCTGGCGGATTTTTTGAATGCGGTGAAGTGATAAAGAGATTACATCTAACAGGATATACAGGATGCCAAGGATATTGCCAGGTTCAATATCCTTGGCATCCTGTGCATCCTGTAAATGAACTTTTCTTGTGCACCGGGGTTGGGATAAGAATTAGCAGAATTCTCAGCAAACCTGATGTTGGGGATAATTTGTCGTAAATTTTTATTGCCAACTTGGGCATTTTATTGTATTGTATTAACTACAATCGCTGCCTTTACAACAAGATACCAAGGAGGCCCGCCTATGGAAGTCATCCAATCCGGCATTGGGGAGCTGATCCGCCCACCGGACCTTAATGCATTCCGCGAGTGGAACCGGCACAAATCCAAGACCCTGGTGGACAAGCGCATGAGCGAGGCCGAGGCGGTCAGCCGCTTCGTCCACGATGGCGACTATCTCGGCACCGAGCTGTACGGCACCGTGCGTTGCCCGATGTCGCTGGTCAATGAGGTGGTCCGCCAGGGGAAAAAGGACCTGCTAATCGCCGGGCAGGGCGTGCTGGAGCTGGATATGCTCCTGGCAGCCAGCCTGGTCAAGAAGCTGGATATCACTTACATTGGCCTGGAAGTGTATGGCGTCTCCAACTGCCTGCGCCGGGAGGTGGAGAGCGGGCGGATTGAGACCTGCGTCGAGTGGAGCAACGCCGCTTTTGCCGGGCGTTTCAAAGCCGCCGCCATGGGCGTGCCCTTCATCCCGCTGCGCTCTATGCTGGGGACGGACACGCTGAAATATAGCTCTGCCAAAGTGGTCAAAGACCCGTTCACCGGCGACCCGATCTGCCTGATCCCCGCCCTGATCCTGGATGTCGGCCTGATCCACGTCCACCGCGCCGATAAGTACGGCAACTGCCAGGTGGATGGCATCAGCGGCTTTGCCGCTGAGATGGCGCGTGCCAGTAAGACGCTGATTGTCAGCACCGAAGAGATCATTGACGAGGAGGACATCCGGAACAACCCCGACCGCACGATCATCCCTTATTACCTGGTGGATGCAGTGGTGGAAGCGCCGTTTGCCTCCCACCCCGGCGAGATGTGCTATGTCCACCGCCGCGACGAAGACCAGATCCGCGAGTGGGTCAAAGCCGCCGAGACCCCCGAGACCA
Source organism: Anaerolineae bacterium (assembly GCA_041301185.1). Lineage (GTDB taxonomy): Bacteria > Chloroflexota > Anaerolineae > Anaerolineales > UBA4823 > JAQBDA01. The sequence goes on along the minus strand of JBFYSV010000217.1, from coordinate 43,920 downwards.
CCCGAGCTTACCTGGATAAATACATCTATGGCGTGCGCGACCACCGCGAATACCTAGAACTAATCGGCAAGGAGCACCTGGAAAGCTTGCGCTACCCGCGGAGAAAGCCATGACGACGGATTACAACCCCTCCGAGTTGTTGATCTGCACCGCCGCCCGCCTGATGCCTGATAACACCACCGCCTTTATCGGCACGGGCATCCCCATGCTGGCGGCCTCGCTGGCGCAAAAGATGCACGCCCCCAACCTGGTGACCGTGTTCGAGTTTGGCGGCACAGGCGCCATCATCGACGAGCTGCCCACCGCGGTGGGCGGGCAGAACACTTTTCACCGCGCAGTTGCCGCCTCGGGCATCTGCGACATCATGGAGACTGCCCACCGCGGTTTCATCGAGTACGGCTTTTTAGGCGGGGCGCAGATCGATCCCTACGGCAACCTGAACAGCACCGTCATCGGCGACCATCGCCATCCCAAGGTGCGCCTGCCGGGCAGCGGCGGTTCGAACGACGTTGGCTCGCATTGCTGGCAGACCATCGCCATCATGCGCCACGACAAGCGCCGCTTCATGGAAAAGATCGATTTCATCACTACGCCCGGCTATCTCTCCGGTCCGGGCAGCCGGGAAGCCGCCGGGCTGGGTCCAGGCAGCGGTCCCTACCGGGTGGTGACCAACTTAGCCGTTATGGGCTACCACCCGCAGAGCAAACGCATGTTGCTGCTCGCCACCCAGCCCGGGGTCAGTGTGGCGCAGGTATTGGAAAATACCGGGTTCGAGCTGCTCCTGGCTGAGCAGATTGAGGAGAACCCGCCACCCTCGCAGGAGGAGCTGCGCATCCTGCGCGAAGAAGTCGACCGGGATAAGCTGTATATTTAGCAAAAGGACTGCCAGTCCTTGTAGGACTGGCAGTCCTCCAAAAAGAGGTTTTCTATCATGGATTCCTGGCTGGTGTACCGGCAGATGTTGAGAAGCCGTCTTTTTGAAGAAGCGGTAGCAGTGCTCTGGGAACACGGCTTGATCTCCGGGGAAATGCATCTGGGGACAGGCGAGGAAGCTACCGTTGCTGGGGTGGTCTTACAGCTTAAAGATGGGGATGCCATGGCGCTCGACCATCGCGGCACGGCTGCCCTGCTGATGCGGGGTGTTGATCCTTACCTGCTGCTGCGAGAATTTCTGGGTCAACCGGATGGGTTATGCAATGGAATGGGTGGTCACATGCACCTCTTCGCGCCCGAATACCTGGCGGCTTCCTCGGGTATTGTCGGTGCATCCGGACCAGCAGCTGCCGGGTTTGCCCTGGCAAGCCAATACTTGAGACCCGGTGCAGTTTCTGTAGCCTTTTTCGGTGAAGGTGCGACCAACCAGGGCATGCTCCTCGAGTCGTTGAACCTTGCAGCCGTTTGGCAGCTGCCGGTACTGTTTGTTTGTAAAGACAATGCCTGGGAGATCACCACCCAATTCTCCTCAGTCAGCCACAGTGGATTGGCGGAACGCGCCCACGGTTTCGGCATGACCGCCGTGGATGTAGATGGAAGCAATGTTGAGGCCGTTTGGGAAGCTGCCCGCAAGGCCATACAACTCGCCCGGCAGGGGGGTGGACCCACTTTTCTCCATGCCTCCTGCGTGCACCTGCACGGTCATTTTCTCGGAGACCAGCTATTGAGGCTGGCTGATGATCCATTCAGCGAGATGAAAACAAGTACCCTGCCGATGATGAAATCCTTCCTGCGGCGCAGAGGCGCGCCTTTTGGTGTTCGGGTGCATGGCATTCGCCATGCCATGACCATAATCTCTCAGGCCCCAGCTCGGAAAGCAATTCATAAGAAAGACCCCTTACTTGCCGCCCGCATGAAGCTAGAATCTTACCCGGAGCAATTGCTAGAGTTAGAAACAGCAATCCAACTGGAGATCCAACAGGTTACTGAGAGTGCTCTGTCATCCATGCTGGCGCAGGAAGGAAATCTCTCATGAGAAATTTGACCTTTGCCAATGCCATCGAAGATGCACTCGCCCAGGCAATGAGCAGTGACCCGCGCATTATTATCCTGGGTGAAGATGTGCGCGGGTTGCGGGCAAACTTGCTGGTGCGCTTCGGACCCGAGCGAGTACGCAATACGCCAATCAGCGAGGCGGCTTTCCTTGGAGCGAGTGTTACCGCTGCCATGGCAGGCTTACGCCCGGTGGTCGAGATCATGCTGGTGGATTTCATCGCCGTGGCGATGGATGCCTTGCTCAATCACGCCGCAAAGATCGAAGCCTTATCCGGAGGCAGATGGAAAGTTCCCCTGGTGGTGCGCACGGCTGCAGGGGGAGGCTACGGGGACGGCGGGCAGCACGAGCAATGCCTGTGGGGCTGGCTGGCGCACATCCCAGGGCTGGCGGTCGTAGTGCCTTCAAATCCAGCGGACGCGGGTGGTCTGATGCTGGCAGCCCTCCAGCAAGAAAGCCCGGTAGTGTACCTGGAGCATAAGCTGCTGGCTGAGAACTGGCTCAATTCGCTCGGCTCAGGAGGGCGTAAAACCGTCCAGTATGATGTCCCTCAGCAAGGAGCCAGGGGTCAGGTGCCCGGTACCTGGACGCCCACCCCAATCGGGCAGGCTGCTATTGTGAGGGAAGGAAGCGATATGACCCTGATCAGCCTGGGGGTCAGCGTGCACCGCTGCCTAGAAGCAGCTAAACTGCTCAAGGAGCAAGGTGTTTCAGCCGGGGTGATCGACCTGAGGACGGTGTGTCCATTGGATGTGGAGACGATCTGCAAGGAAGTGGGCAAGACACGCCGAATGCTGGTGGTTGACGAGGATTACCAGGGATTTGGACTGTCCGGCGAGCTGGCAGCGGTGGTCCTGGAGGCAGGTGTCTCCGCCCGTTACGGGCGCGTATGCACACAGAATACCATTCCCTTTGCCCGCATACTCGAAGACCAGACCCTGCCCAGTACAAACCGCATCCTGGTTGCTTCACAGCAACTACTGGAACACGGAGGTTGAATCCTGTTGAGTACCCATCCCACTCCCCACCCCATAGGATTAGCCTGGATTATCGGGCTGTTGCTGTTCACCTTCGCCGCCACACTGGCTTATTGGATCATCTATTTCACCAGCGGAGAGGTCCAGGTGCGTCATGACGAGGTGTACCTGGCATTCGAGAACGCCTTCCCCCTGGCAGACGCATGGATGGCATTTTGCGCATTGCTGGGCGCTATCGGTCTATGGAAGAAGCATAGCTGGGGTGTTTTATTTGGGCTGCTGGCTGCTTCGAGCGCTATCTTCCTGGGATTGATGGATGTGCTGTTTAATCTACAAGAGGACATTTACACCATTGGTGGAGTGGAGACAGCCATCGAGATGACCATCAACGCTCTCACGCTGGGGCTGGGACCGGTGATCATTGTGTATCTGTGGAAAAATCGCGCTATCCTGGCTTGCGCATGAACCGGTGAGCGTAAAAACCGATAGTCCCATCTGACCCAATCACATTCGAAGGCATCATTTTATCTGCCGGTTCTTCCATTCTTGAAGGAGAGTTTCTTCTCGCTCCCTTGTAATGCCCGCCCGCAGCACCCGGTCGGGCGGCTGGCTGGCATCCCAATCCAGCGTAGCGCGCACGGTCTCTGCGAATGGGCGAAAGGCGAGCCCCTCCGCAATCGCCTTGCGGCAATCGAAGGCAAAGAATCCGGCGTGTTCCGGCTGCGTTTCGGGCACCCATAAAGGCATCTCCATCCACATGCCCACCTGCTGTTCTAGCAGGAATGCCTCGCTAACCCAGGTGAAAGCGGCGTCGCTGCCGCTTTCTGCTTTGCAAGACGCCAGCAGGTCGCTCATCGTCAGCGGTGCAGCGGGTCCATCGGCGTTATAGACGCCTGTCTTGCCAGCCTCAAGCATACGCACAGTCCACTCAGCCAGGTCGCGCACATCAATGAACTGGACCGCCCGCCCCGGCCTGCCTGGGGCTAACACCTCGCCTCCCTGGGCAACACGGTGAGGCCAGTAGGTGAAGCGGTCGGTGGGATCATACGGACCGACGATCAAACCCGGGCGCGACACCAGCACCCTGCCCGGCATGGCGCTCTCGGCTGCCTGCTCACACAACGCTTTCAGCGGTCCGTAGGTATCGCCGGTCACCTCTTCAACCGTCGGGTCGTCCAGGGTGCCAACCGGGGCGCTCTCATCAATCCCCACCTGGCTCGGGTCAGCGTACACCGAGAGTGAGGAGATGAAGGTGTAATGCCCCGCCCTGTCTGCCAGCGCTTCTGCCGAGCGCCGCACCAGCCTGGGAATGTAGCCGCAGGTGTCAATCACAGAGTCCCAGCGATGGTCCTGCAGCGTAGAAAGGTCACCGCCCCGGTCGCCAATAATTTTCTCAACCTCGGGGAACAAGTCGGGGTTGGTTCTTCCGCGGTTGAATAGTGTGATCTGATGATCATTCTGCAGCGCAGCTTCGACAAGCGCCCGGCCTAAAAAGATTGTGCCACCCAGGATCAGTATATTCATAATTATTATAGAGACAACGGAATGCCAACACCGCGCTCGCAGGCGCGACGGTAAATTTCCGGGGCGACCGCCATATCGTCTAATGCCAGACCCAGGTTGATCGCCATGCTGCGCTCGCTCTCATTCTCGCGCCCCACTTTTCTCCCCGCGACCAATTCTCCCAGGTCGGCGTATGGGTCGGGGGTGTGCTGGAAATAACCCACCTGGCGGTAATAGCGGAACTGATCGTGGTCGTCGGTCGCCAGCTTATCGATTTGCTCCAGAGCAGCCGGCTGCCAGTAGCTATCGAAATCCACCGCACTGGCAAACGCGCCCGGTCTTAGCCAATCCTTCTCGATTGCGGGTTGGGGATGCTTGAGGATCGGTCCGGAGGTGACCACAATATCGCTCTCGACCACCGCCCGGCGCGGTTCTGCGACCGCGATGATTTCCAGATTAAGCCTGGCAGACATCTCCTCGACATAGCGTTGCTGCACCTCGGAGTTGATGTCGTAAGCGTAAGCGCGCTGAATGGGGAACAGAGCTGCCATCGCCTCCAGGTTGGTGCGCCCCTGTACCCCGCACGCCAGAATGCCTACCACCTGGCTCTCCTGCCGGGCGAGATAGCGCGCCGAGAGAGCCGAAGCCGCCCCGGTCCGGTAAGCTGTAATCCAGGTGCAGTCCATCACCGCGTAGGGGAAACCAGTATCCACATCATTCAGGATCAGCAATCCGCTGATGTAAGGAAGCTGGCGGGCAGCGTTTTCCGGGTATCCGCTGACCCACTTAATCCCCGCCGAACGCAGGGCGGGAATATAGGCTGGCATAGCGTGGATGAAAGCATCCGGTTGAGTATGGATGCCGGGCTTGGGCGGCATCTCCACCCTACCCTGGCCCTTCTCCAAGAAAGCTTTTTCGAGCAGGGTGATGATGGATTGCATATCCAGGGCCAGGCTTTCAACATCTGCCCGGGACAGGTAGAGCAGCGCCGGATCACTCATAGCGTATCTTGCTCCTTGCTTCTCATTCGCCGATCCACTCAACAACCGTCGCCTCGCCTTGACCCACCCCCACGCACAGGGTTGCCAGCCCGTAATATGGCCGGGACTCGTGTGGGGCGCGGCGGCGCATCTCGTGTATCAGGGTAGTCAGGATACGCGCCCCCGAGCAGCCCAGTGGGTGCCCTAAGGCAATTGCCCCGCCGTTGACATTGGTGATCTCCTGGCGCAGCCCCAGCTCGGAGATCACCGCCAGCGACTGCACCGCAAAAGCCTCGTTCAGCTCCACCAACCCAATCTCCTCGATCTTCAAGCCGGCTCTCGCCAGAGCCTTGCAGGTTGCCGGCACGGGTCCCAAGCCCATGACGCGCGGCATCACCCCGGCTGCCGCGCTGGCTACGATACGCGCCATCGGCTTCAAGCCCAGCTCCTTCGCCCGGGCATCGCTGGTCAGTAAGAGGGCTGCCGCCCCATCGTTCACCCCCGACGAGTTGCCTGCCGTCACCGTACCGTTCTTGCGGAATGCCGGCCTCAAGCGTGCCAGCCCTTCAAGGGTTGTGTCTCGGCGCGGCCGCTCGTCGGTATCCACCAGGATGGGATCTCCCTTGCGCTGGGGCACAGGCACCGCAACGATCTCTTCGGCAAATTTCCCCGCATCGATGGCAGCAATCGCCCGGCGATGCGACTCACAGGCAAAGGTATCTTGCAGCTCGCGAGCGATCTCGGGTTTTTGCTCGTAGATATTTTCGGCAGTCTCGCCCATCGCTTCGGTCCCGTACATCTCGTTCATCTTCGGATGTGGATATCTCCAGCCCAGGGTAGTATCCCACACGGTCAGGTTTCCCCACGGATAAGCGCTTTCTGCCTTCGGAAGCGAATAAGGGGCGCGTGACATACTCTCCACGCCGCCGGCGATGAACACATCCCCCTCCCCAAGGCGGATCGCCCGGGCAGCCTGGTTGACTGCATTTAACCCTGAGGCACACAATCGGTTGAAGGTAACCCCGGCCACTTCCACAGGAAATCCCGCTAGCAAGAGCGCCATCCGGGCCACATCCCGATTGTCCTCGCCAGCCTGGTTGGCGCAGCCCAAATAGACCTCCTCGACGATGGCAGGATCGATCCCTGTCCGCTCGATGATTGCTCTCAGCACGAGGGCTGCCAGGTCATCGGGTCGCACCCCCGCCAATACGCCTCCCAGTGCCCCAATCGGGGTCCGCACCGCGTCAATGATTACTGCTTCAGGCATAGCTCACTCCTTGTTTGCTCGCAATTATAGAATTAGGACTTACGCAGCTCGGGGGGAGTGCGTAACTCTTAAGAATTATACCTGCCGTCTCAACCTCACTCTCGCCCCTCCTGCTGGCGGTTCAAGCGGGTATAGATCGGTTTGAGGCTTTTATACAACCGAACATACTCCCCAAATAGCTCCTCATAGATCCCCCGGTTGTTAGGATCGGGTCGGTATTCCTGCTCGATCTGCACACAACCGGAGATGTCCTCCACCTTCAATTTCCCTAAAGCCAGGTACGCCAGGAATGCAACCCCGCTCATGTTGGCCTGGATTGGGTCTCTCACTTGCAGCACAGCGCGGTTGAGCACATCGGCGCAAATCTGGCACCAGATAGCAGATTTCGCTCCGCCGCCGACCATTCGGATCGGTTCTAGCTTGCGCCGGGTGAATTTCTCCATGGCATCCAGCAACCAGCGACTGTTATAAGCCACCCCCTCGTACACCGCCCGGAGCATGTGCCGCCGGCTGGTTTTCAGTGTCAGGTTAAAGAACCCGCCGCGCACGTAAGGATCTTCCACCGGCGCCCGCTCGCCATACAGCCAAGGTGTGAATACCAGCCGTTCGCTGCCAGCCGGCACATCGCTCACAATCCGATCGAACAAGGCATAAGCATCCTCGGGTTTTGAGCCAGACATCAGCTCGTCCTCGGGGTAAAAGATCTGATCGCGCAGGTAGTTCAGACATGCACCCGCGCATTCTTGTTCAGCAATGACCAGGTATTTATTTGGGATAGCCGCAGGAAGGGAGGCAATCCCCAGCATTACGTCGGTTTTTTTCTCGGGTAGATGGCAAACCAACCAGGAAGATGTGCCAATATACAGGTGAGCCTGGTAATCCTCAACCGCCCCCGCACCGACTGCTGCCGTGTGGACGTCCGGCGCGGAGATGATCACCGGCACCACCTGCGCCAGGCCCAGCTCCCAGGCAACATGCGGCAGCAAGTCACCCAGCACGCTCACCGGAGGGCGCAATTCGGGCAGCTTCTGGCGATCGATCCCGGATAGGGATAAGAGCCGTTCGTCGTACTTCACATGCTGGATATCGCGATTATCGGTCAGCCAGTGCAGGGTAATCGAATCGTAAGAAGCCGCATAGTTCCCGGTGAGGATCAAACCCAAATAGTCGATCGGCTCCAGGAACTTATTCGTAGCCTGGAATATCTCAGGGTATTCTTCTTTGATGAACAGAATATGGGCAATCGAGTCCTTTCCCGCTCCGGTTGGCATACCCCCGGTCAGCCGCACCCAGGTGAGCAGCTTGCCAATCGCGTATCCGGATACCTTCAATGGACCATCGACCAACCGGCGCACATTGGCTGCGCCGCGCGTATCCATCCAGATGATAGCGTTCATCAACGGTTTCCCGTCATTGCCTACCGCCACAGTCCCTGACCATTGACCGGTGCAGCCTAAGGCAATGATCTCTCCAGATGGGACCGGGCACCTTTCCAGCACTCTGCGGGTGGCTTTGACAATTGCCTGCCACCAATCCTGCGGATCCTGTTCTGCCCCACCTCCAGGAAGCAAGTAGATGGGCACGGGCTCAAACTCATCGCAAATCACGCGACCACACTCATCCACCAACCCCACTTTTGGTCCGGAGGTGCCCAGGTCGATAGACAATATGAGCCCCTTACTTTTTTTCTTTTCAGACAGTTGAGACCCTGATGAATTGCTCCCGGTTGGCATATTTCCTCCCCGGAATCGAACGATCAACGACCCTTGTTCACAATGACCACACTGGTTATCACCAGTGCAGCACCACCCACGAGCTGCCAGTCCAGGCGCTCTCCTAAAAAGATCACCCCCAGGGCAACCCCAACCAGGGGGAATATATAGGTCACCAGCACCGTGCGCGTCGGTCCGACCGAGTGCAACAAGTAGAAGAAGAGCAAAAATGCGACCGCCACGCCCAACACACCCAGCCACACCAGGGCAAGCCAGGTAATCGGTAAGCTGGGTAGTGCCACCGGGGATTCAACCAACGGCACCATCATCCATAACAACAGGTCGGCACCGAGGAGTGGCACCAACGCCTGGACACTCGGGGCAAGGCCTTGTGTAGTGCGGCGGGCAAAGACCGATGCAAATGCATAGCAGACTGCCGCCGTCAGCACCGCTGCCTGCCCAAGCAGATTGCCCCGGGAAGTATCCCCAAGGTCGCGGCTGAACAGGAGCACGATCCCCAAAAAACCCATCACCAGAGCAATAACCCGGCGGCGGGTCATCCGGTCGTCGGTGAGGAACAGGTGAGCGACCAGCATAGTGAACAATGGGGTGGTGCTGTTTAGAATAGCAGCAACGGCTGAGTCAATGTACTTCTCGCCCCACGATATCAGTGTGTAGGGAAGGGCATTGTTGATCAGCCCCAGGATGGTCAGGTTAATCCAGATCTGGCGCCCCACGGGCAGCGGCGGGCGCGTGTATGCCACCACCACCAGCAACGCCAGGATGCCAAACAGCAAACGGATGGCAACCAACAGGATCGGACCGATTTCCTGAACGGCAATCTTTATCCACAGGAAGGATGAACCCCAGATGGTGCCCAGGAGGATAAAAGCAAGCCAGTCTTTTGATTTCAATAAGTCACCGCTAGAACATATCAGCGAGTGCAGATCGCCAGAGGCTAGCCAGCGATGCGCTCGAACCGGGCCTGAAAGAAACGCAGGTATTGCGGCTCGTACACCATTTTCAATCCCCGCGCCTTCTCACGGTTATCGTAGACATACTTGACAGCCTCAGCGGTGACATCCATATGCGCCTGGGTATAAACCCGTCTCGGGATTGTCAGGCGCACCATCTCCAGGGCTGGATAGCGGTGATCGCCGGTCTCGGGATCTCGCCCGGCGCTGACAATGCCCCGCTCCATGGCGCGAATCCCCGAATCCAGGTAAAGATCAGCCGCCAGGGTTTGGGCAGGGAACTGGTTCTGGGGAATATGCGAGTAGATCCGCTTGGCATCCAGGAAGATGGCGTGCCCCCCCACCGGCTCGACGATCGGCACATTCCAGCTGATCAGCAGCTCACCCAGGTAGCGCACCTGCCCGATGCGGGAACGGATATGGTCTTCTTCCACCGACTCAGTAATGCCAATTGCCAGGGCCTCCATATCCCGCCCTGCCATACCACCGTAGGTATGCAGGCCTTCGTAGACTACCACCCAGTTACGGGCAATATCGAATACCTCCGGAGAGTTGACTGCCAGCCACCCGCCGATATTCACCAGGCTGTCTTTCTTGGCGCTCATCCAGGCGCCATCTGTATAGCTGCAAAACTCCAGCAAAATATCTGCAATTGATTTCTGGGCGTATCCTTCCTCGCGCTCCTGGATAAAAAAGGCGTTCTCCGCCATGCGGGTTGCATCCAGGTAGATTTTTATGCCGTAACGGTCACAGAAGCGGCGCAGCGCTTTCACGTTGCCCATACTCACTGGCTGGCCACCTGCCATATTCACCGTGCCAGCCAGGCTAACATACGGGATGCGCTCCGCTCCCACCCGGTCGACCAACGCTTGTAATTTATCCAGGTCTACATTGCCTTTGAATGGATGCTGATCCATTGGGTCATGGGCTTGATCAATGATAATATCCACAAAAGTACCCCCAGCCAGTTCTTGGTGCAGGCGGGTGGTGGTAAAGTACATGTTCCCTGGCACGTAATCCCCGGCTTCGATCAACGCCTTACTGATCAGGTGTTCTGCACCTCGCCCCTGGTGAGTGGGCACGACATATTGGTAGCCGTAATAGCTGCGCACTGCCTCTTCAAGGTGGTAGAAATTGCGGCTGCCTGCGTAAGCTTCATCGCCCAGCATGATGCCTGCCCATTGGCGGTCGCTCATCGCACTCGTGCCGCTATCCGTCAGCAAATCGATATAGACATCCTCAGAACGCAGCAAAAATGTGTTGTAGCCCGCTCCTTCATTTGCCTTTTCCCGCTCCGGTCGGCTTAACATCCGGATCGGCTCAACCATTTTGATCTTCCACGGTTCCGCCCAGGAACGACGACCAAATTGCTGTCCCATTGTTCGGGGGGTGTTCTCGCGTGCCATATTCTCCTCCATTTGGGTTAAAGTGTTCGGCTTACGTATTCAGGGTAATCATTTTCCGGGGAACCTTTCGCCCGAAAAACGCTAATTCACTGAATTGCTGGCCTCTAACTGCAAGAGCCAGGTCTTAGTTGCCAAACCATCGCCTGCACCATAGCCGTGCAGCTTACCGTCAGTACCCAGCACTCGGTGGCAGGGGATCACCAGGGGCATCGGATTGGTTGCCTGGGCGCGCCCAACTGCTCGCGCTGCCCTGGGTCGCCCGATGCGGCGGGCAATCTCATTGTAACTGACAGTCTGCCCGTAAGGAATGGCAGAGGTAGCCTTCAGCGCTTGAGACTGGAAAGGCGTCATTACAGACCAATCAATATGCAGATCGAAATTATGCCGCTTACCTTGCAGATACTCTACGATTTGCGCCAGGGCAGGTTCAACCGTCCCAGGATCATAAACAATTTCAGTATACCCCTTGCGCTTCAAGCGTTGTGAGAACAATGCCTGGTTAGCAGGGAAATCCACAGCGACAATCCCCCCCGATGAAAAAGCCACCCAGACCTCGCCTAGCGGCGTTGCCTGGGTTTCCCCTATCCAAGCTGTCTTTTCAGTATGAGTGCTCATGGCATCGAGTCCTGACGACCTTCCCTGGATTTCAGTTTACGATCTCAATAGTTTGTCACAACATCAATCAGACCACGGTCGCGCGCCTTGCTCTCGCATACGCGAAAGACGACAAATGCCAGGACACCATAAAACACGGTCAACCCCAACAGGATCCAGAATAGTTCAATATCCGTTAAACCGGCAAAGGTGGGGAATGCCTCGGCTACCGAACCGACCAATGAGCGCCGCAGCAGCTCCAGCCAATAGGTAATCGGTAGTAGATAACCAATCCAGCGCAAGAATGGCGGCAGAACTTCCAGGGGGAATATCGCCCCGCTGAACAGATACAGCGCACCTGCCACGGCCTCACCAAGTCCCCACATGTGGTGCACCAGAAGCAGCATCATACCCGCCAAAATCAAGCCAAGAAGTGCCAGCATGATCACGCCAACCAGCAGGCTCGCAATAAACAACAGCCATTTAACCGCAGCCAGGTCAATGCTCAAGCTGAGGAACAGCACGCCAAACAGGATGACAACCGCTACCGAGATAGAGGCAATGATAAAGCGCGCCACCCCACGCCCCAGAAGATAGGTCGGGAAGTGAATGGGCGCAACGTAAATATACTTCAGCGTTTTGTAGTGCTCCCGATCGTCAATCACCGCCCAGGAGATACCCGTCATCACCGCACCAACATAAATATAAAACGCATTTCCCAGGTAGATATATGGAAAAATGGGAGATTCGAAATCACCACCGGTAATGACACTATACATGATTACCAGAATAGCTGCACCGGAGATGGGTTTAACGAGAGAATAAATGGCGAACAAGAATGGGTCCGCCCAGTTTGATTCAATTTGCCAGCCTAACCAGGCAGCCAGGCGGAAAGATCTTATCCATTTTGGTATTTTTGAAACAGACTCTTCACGATTTACACTGGTCATTCAACACCTTATCGGTCGGTCGTACCTAACCTTGTCCTACCTACCCTTTAAACTATCGGCAATCTTTACCGGCGACTCTCAGTCAGACGACCCTCCTGGATGGCAAGCCTCTCCATATAGGCAAGCAGATAGCGAGCACCAATCAGGAAAACGACACTTAACCCAACCAGTATGGCGATCTCAACCCTGACGGATAGAAACCCCAGCGACTCGCCGGAAGGGAAGACAAGCTGGCGCATAGCGTCTAACCCAAGTGTGAGTGGGATCAGTGAAGCAGAAAAAGCCACCCAAAAGCTCAGGTTTTTGATAGGGAAGAAAAAGCCGGAAACCAGGTAGATCGGTTCCTGCGCCAGATTGGAGAGATGCCACGCCTCCCGGCTGAGCAACAAGAACATTGAAGCAGACATCATTCCCATACCATACAGGGCGATCATCGCCAGGAGAAAGACAACAAAGAGCTGCAGGTAATTGGAGACTTCGTACTGCACACCGAATAGCCAGCTACCAATAACCACAATCACAATCGCCCTTAATGCAGTTGCCACCAGACCACCCATTGCCATGCCCAACAAGACTGCCATCATCGAGTTGGGTGCCATGATATACAGCGCCAGGTTACCCTGTTCCTTCTCCCAATATAGCTGGCTGGACATGCTCCACAACACGTTCATCCAAAATGCGGTCATGGCCCCCCCAATGACCACAAAACCGACATATTCTTCTGGAGCACCGATAGCCCGGTAGACAAAGACATACGCGGCTACACTTAGCAGCGGCAAGAAGACGTCAAAAAACATCCAGGACTTCTCGCGCTGCTGCCCAATCAAGCGCGGGTAGGCGCGAGCCACAACAGTCTGAAAGAACAACCGCCCTCCGCTGTTCTTACGGAAATGGCGATAAACAATCGGGTCGCTCACTCCCGATTGAGCCCGGCTCATTGCTCAACCTCCTCACTCCCGGCTTGCTCTACCTCTTCCATACTGGTGCCTACCAGGGCAACGAAGACATCCTCCAGGGTGGGTTCACGTTTCTGCAAGTTAAGGATGTGCAAGTCAGAAATTGTCAATAGATTAACTACGGATGCCAGGACATCATCTTGTGCCAGGATCATTTCCAGCACTGAAAAGCCATCTTGCGGGCTGTGGATTACCTTGCGCACACCGGGCAGCTGCTCGAACTGTTCAACCGCTGCGCCATCCAGTGAGCTCACTTCCATACGGAAAATTGCATCTTGTTGCAGGCGGATCTTCAATGCCGAAGGAGTATCACATGCCAGCACCCGTCCCTTATTGATAATCGCCACCCGGTCGCATAGCTCATCAGCTTCCATCATATAGTGGGTTGTGAGCAGAAGCGTGCGCTCGCGATCCTCGTCAATCCATTTGCGCACGAAGTTACGCACCTCGCGGGATGCACCCACGTCCAACCCAAGGGTCGGCTCGTCTAAGAAAAGCACATCCGGATCAGTAAGGAAGCCGCGCACGATATTCATTTTTTGACGCAAGCCTGTCGAAAGATCGGACGATTTAGTATTGCTGCGGTCAGACAGCCCTACGATTTCGAGCAGCTCACGTATGCGGCTGTTTGCCACCCCTGAGGTGATCCCATAAAACTGGGCAAACATCCATAAATTCTCGCGCACAGTGAGCAAACCATATCCCGATGATTCACCCCCAGACACCATGTTGATCCGCGGCCGGACACGGTTAGCTTCTTTAACAACATCATAGCCCGCCACCCGTGCCCAACCCGAAGATGGACCCAGCAATGTTGTCAGGATCTTGATCAGGGTTGTCTTTCCAGCCCCATTCGGACCAAGCAATCCAAACAACTCGCCCTTTCGAACTTCCAGCTTAATATCCTGCAGGGCAACCAACTCTTTGGGAGCGGTCTTCTTTCCGCCCCGGATTTTATAAATACGTCCCAGATGCTCGGTTTGTATTGCAAAATCCATAGTAATCCTTTGAAAACCATCAATTTTGTTGGTAGGGCGTAGGGTAATCGTAGGGTAATCGTCAAGCAGTTTTACGCCACCTTTGATAAGATAACAATTGAAGGGCGATTTCTCTTCTTCTCCTCCTTAGAGAGAGCCGGGGGCGGCGTACCCGGCTCTCGGTGATTCTATCACATCCCATTCTCATCCCCTTCAGCTTTTGCCAGAAAGAGTATATATGGGGGTTGCAGGTGGCATACCCCACCGACAACCCCCGTATGTCTTAATCGAGTGTGAATCTCAGGTATCCGGTCAACCGGAGAGCTGAGCGTGGCGGAAACAATCTACGGTATGGTCATTGACCATACCTACTGCCTGCATGTAGGCATAGCAAATGGTACTGCCAACAAATTTGAATCCTCGATGGAGTAGATCTTTACTCATCCGGTCGGATTGGGGTGTATTCGCTGGGATTTCTACCAGTGACCGCCAGGTATTCTGGATTGGCTTGCCACCAACAAATCCCCAGATATACGTATCGAAACTGCCAAATTCCTCCTGAACCTGTAATAACGCCCTGGCATTTCCGATGGTTGCTTCAATTTTGCGGCGGTTGCGCACGATCCCTGCATCGGTGAGTAGCTCCTCAATTTTTATCTGATCGTACAGAGCGATCCTTCTCGCATCGAAGCCATCAAATGCAGCACGATAATTTTCACGCTTCTTCAAGATTGTAGACCAGCTTAAGCCTGCCTGTGCTCCCTCCAGGATTAAAAACTCAAACAGCAGCCGATCATCGTGCACCGGAACCCCCCATTCCATGTCATGATATGCAACATACAGCGGGTCAGTACCTGCCCAGGCACAACGGGTAAGCATGCATACCTCCTAGTCATCTTAGTGTTTATTCTGCTCAAACTCAGACCGCTTGCAGCGCTACCCCGTGCACCAACAGCCTCCCGCTGCACCGCGCTGAACGAATAAGAGTTCAAGATCATGCCATCTATCAGTAGTCAGTGGATGAAAGAAATACTATTTTGGGTCTGTCATGTTGATCACACAAGAGGAAAGAAATTATATGTCATCCTCCGGTAAATCATCATCGATTTCCTGGTAAGTCAGCTCAGGTGTTTTCTGGTCGTTCATTGCAGGCCAGGAAGCTAAGCCTTTCCGCTGGGTCGATTCTGCCGGACGCCTGCTCTGGGTTGGAAAGAGCGCCTGACGGTCTGCGCCCCAGGCAACCGAAGTGCCATGCGACCGGCTGCCGGGTTGGTGCGATTCGTCAACTAGCCGGCTAATCTCACTGGAATCATCGCTGGCATCATCGTCCTCCAGGGCAATATCATCAATCTCTGTCTCGAGATCCGCCTCGCTGGACATTTCAGATCGAACCGACTCCTCTTCACAATCTTTACCGGATTGATTTCTAGGATCGGATAACCCAAGCAGTTCGTCGATCAGCCTGTCCGTATCTTGATCGGACAGGGTTTCCGCATCAGATACTACTACCCCGTCTTCTTGACATCTCGTATCCGTTCCTGCTTCATTCCACAACTCGATGCGCACGCCGTGCGGCGATCGGAAATAGCCCGTTTGTAGAGCCGGACCGCCAAGCTCCGCTCCGGGAATAGACTCGTAAGCAATCCCCCGGCGGATTAACTCTTTGGATGCCTGCTGGAAATTGTGCACATTCAGGTACAGGCGAATCGAATCTGGCGGCGTGCTTTCTTCCCCCTCGTTGGTAGCCAGCACGCTGAAACAAATCTCCCCACCTGGGCTGATGAACTGGGCATAGCTGGGTGAGAATGCTCTCACCGGAAACCCGAGGACATCAATAAAGAAGCCTACCTCAGCCGCAAAATCATCAACCCTGTATTCAAAACAAAACTGCCAACCCGCTCCGGAAGAAAAAGGGAAATCGTTCATCGGCTCCCGCCACTGGTTCTGCCATTCTTGCTCGTTTCTTGCCCGCCGGGTGACGTCGATCCGTGCTTTGCCGTAGGCGCGGAACCTGGGATTGATATGGTATTTCGTCGCCATCTAACCATCTCCTTTGGTTGGGTCAACGGGAAGCATATGGTGCTCGCGCAGCCAATCTATCCCCGGACCTTCCCATTGATGCCGTTTCAAATGAATACGATCCTGTTCGTCAAAGGTGATGCCCTCCTGCTCCAGCAATTGGTGTTGGATTTCGTAGCCACCGCCGGGACGCAGGCTGATCTTACCCTGTGAATTTACCACCCGCTGCCAGGGCACATCTTCAGGGCAGGCTGCCATTGCCGCGCCGACCCAGCGAGCTCCCCAGGCTCGATAATCCTGGAAACTCATGCCGGGTGGAGGGGGAATCAAGGCAGCGATTTGTCCATAGGTAGCAATATTGCCAGGGGGAATCTGCCGAACGGTTTGCCACACCGTCTGGTTAAATACAGCTCGATTTTGTGGAGAAGCATATTTCATCTCGCACCTCCATTCTGGTGTAAATAGGCTCTTGCCATAATATACACGAACATTTGTTCTATGTCAAGCGTTCGTCGAAAAATACACTCCTAAGATATAATTCACCTGCGTGAACAGTCCACCTTCCTCTGCAAACCGCCAGATTGCCCGCGCCGCCAGCACGGTAATGGCAGCGTTCATTTTGAGCAACCTGGTCGGTCTGGTTCGCCAAATCCTGGTTTCACGTGAGTTCGGCACCCAGGATGTCATCGATGCTTACAACGCTGCATCCACCTTCCCCGATATCCTCTTCAGCTTGATCGCAGGCGGGGCATTAGCCTCAGCTTTTGTTCCCACTGTGACAGATTATCTCGCCAAGGGTGAACGCAGGCATGCCTGGTACCTGACCTCTGCGATTGCGAACATCATCCTGCTGGTACTTTCCGTTTTTTGCCTTTTATCCGCCTTTCTGGCTCCCCAGATCGTGAGCCATATTCTGGCTCCAGAGTTCAGCCCCCAGCAACAAGCCCTGACCACCGACCTGTTGAGGATCTTGCTGATTGCCCCAACAATCTTTGGCTTGAGCGGTCTTTTAATGGGGATGCTCAACGCGCACCGAGTATTTCTCTGGCCTGCGCTGGCTCCATCCATGTACTGGCTCGGCATGATCTTTGGCGTGATATTTCTCTCGCCTTCTATGGGTATCTACGGGCTTGCCTGGGGGGCTGTCATCGGCGCATGCCTGCACCTGGGTGTACAGATTCCATCACTGGTGAGATTGCCAGGACGGCAATATTTTTCAAGCCTGGGATTGCATTTTCCAGCGGTAAGGGAAGTAGGCCGGTTGATGGGGCCGCGGCTCCTGGGTGTGGCTGCCGTTCAGATCAACTTCCTGGTGAATACCGTCCTGGCTACCGGTCAACCCGTGGGCAGCCTGACCTCAATCAAGTACGCTTGGGCGATTATGACCATGCCCCAGGTAGTGATCGCCCAGGCGATTGCCATTGCCGCCCTGCCTACTTTCTCTGCCCAGGTGTCCCGGGGTGAGGTCAGCCAAATGCGCAACTCGCTGGCAGCTACCCTACGGGGCATATTGCTGCTTTCCCTGCCTGCCAGCCTGGGGCTGGTCTTGCTACGCGTTCCCATTATCAGCATGCTCTTCGAGCGTGGCGAATTCGACGCGCAATCCACCCACCTGGTAGCCTGGGCATTGTTGTGGTATGGGGTTGGGTTGTTGGGTCACTCGGTTGTGGAGATTTTATCCCGGGCATTCTATGCCCTGCACAATACACTTACCCCGGTTTTGGTCGGTGTGGCAGCAATGAGCTTGAATGTCATTTTTAGCATTGGGTTTTCCAATTTATTCACCAGGATGGGCTGGGCACCCCATGGAGGTCTGGCGCTGGCAAACTCCCTGGCAACTACCCTGGAGATGCTCGCCTTGCTTTTCTTGATGTCTCGCAAGCTAACCGGAATCAGTTGGGGGGAGATCATGCCCGCCCTATGGCAGACTGTCGTTGCAACTTTGGGTATGTCAGCTGGGTTATGGGTATGGTTGCAGCTGACTCAAGACCAACCCGGCTGGCTTATCGCGATTGGTGGGGCGCTAATCGGAGGTGCACTCTTTATCCTCATTGCGCTCTCAGTTGGGATCCGAGAGGTTCGTCTGGTGGTTAGCGAGGTGCAGCGTCGTTTGCGCCGCTGATCCGGGTTAAGGCCAGATAAGCCACATCCCTTGAGCCACGATCAACCCCATGACCACTCCAGCCAGGGCTTCCAATGGCGTATGCCCCAGCACCTCCAACAATTGCTCGCCCTTCAGGACATGACCGCTGGCAAGGTCATCGATCATCGCATTGATGAGCGCTGCGTGCAAGCCTGCCTGGCGGCGAATCCCCGTCGCATCATAGACCACCACCATTGCTATCATGAAGGCGACGGCGAACATCGGGTCGTCAAAGCCAACATACAATCCGACAGCATGCGTGATTGCCGTCACCAGAGCAGCATGAGAGCTTGGCATGCCGCCAGCCCGAAAAAGCAGTGACCAGTCCCAGCGCTTTTCTTGGAGGTATGAGTAAGGCACTTTGATGATCTGGGCCAGCGCCCAGGCTGCTAAACCCACCCACAGGACTTGATTAGAAAAAATACTCGCCAGCGACATTTCAGGTATCCGTCGGGGTAAAATCAATCCGGTTTTCACCGGATAACTGCTGTACTCGTAGATCAGCCTGATCCAGCATTTCGGCACAAATTTGAGCCAGAAGCTGGCCGCGCTCAAACAGGCGCAAAGAAAGATCCAAAGAATGTTCCCCGGATTCTAACGCTGCTACGATATCTTCTAACTGGCTTAGAGCCTGCTCAAATGACATTTGATCAACAGGTTCATCCAGCAATGCGATCAAGGCACTGATATCAGCCATTGTCACTCCTTCGAAAAATTAGTCTGCTCAGACTGATCCGCCTCATCCAGAGTTAGCGGGGAAAGAAATGCCTGCAGCGGGGCATCTGCCGGTAAAGCCTGGCAGGCAAGTGTATCAAACACCTGGCGATTGATTTGCTGGTCATCCAAGAATCGAACAATCTCCGGATCAATTTCCGTTCGGAAGATCCTTTTTTGGGCATTGCTGCGCGCCAGGTTGGCCAGCAACATAGAGATGCCCATCAGCCCAAGCAGGGCGATCACCAGGAACAATAAGCCAGGGATCAGGCTGACGACCTTCAACGCCAGCAAAAGCAGGATGATCCCAACCACAGGAATCAAACCAATTCCGCAGCTCAGACCAAATGCCACCTCTGCCCCGCTGCCCGTTGAGGTGCGGAGATTTTCATTCATAGCCTGCGCAAACCCGACTGCCTCTTGTCTTTGCGCCTCGGTTATAACAGACATATCCATCCATCACCTCGCTGGCTGATCGTCATCTGGAGAGACCCGGGCAGAGAACTCGCCATCACTAACTCGCACCGTGAGCAGATCATCTAAAGCCACCTGGTTGACCTGCCGCACAGTTCGACCATCTTGATGGGAGACTACCGCATAACCCCGCTCCAGGATCGCCGACGGGTTTAACGCAGACAGGCTTTGCTCTAGCCCCCGGATCCGAACCTTATGCAAAGCCAGAGAATGATCCAGGCTTATGGCTACTCGATGCAGGAGATCATCCAATCGCTGGCGACCGCTAGCAATCATCCAACGCGGCGACCTTTGCTGTAACCGTCCTTCGAGGGTATCCAGCGACCAGCGGAGATTGTTCAAGCTGGCCTGGATCGTGCGCTCCAGACGTGTTTGGATCGCGCCGAGGGAATCCAGCAGATCCATCCGGTCAGGGGTTGCAAGCTCGGCTGCCGCAGTCGGCGTAGGGGCGCGCAAATCACTGGCAAAATCCGCGATGGTGAAATCCGTCTCATGACCCACGCCGCAGATCACCGGAGCTGGAGAAGCGACGATAGCCCGCGCCACTTGCTCATCATTGAATGCCCATAGATCCTCAATCGAGCCTCCCCCACGCGCCAGTAAGATAACATCCGGCAATACCAGGCGGTTGATTGCCTCCAGGGCAACCACGATCCCTGCGGGAGCTTCAGCTCCCTGGACGGGCGTGGGCGCGATCACTATCTCAGCCAAAGGAAAACGCCTACGCAGCGTGTTCAAGATGTCCCGCAGGGCTGCCCCGCTTGGCGAGGTAACCACGCCGATTCGACGCGGCCAGGCAGGGATGGAACGCTTGCGGGATGGGTCAAATAATCCTTCCGCCTCCAGGCGGGCTTTCAAGCGCAAAAATTCCTGATACAGCGCCCCTTCACCGGCGGGTCGGATCAAATCAACGTAGAGCTGGTACTGACCGCCTGCCTCGTAGACATTCAAGCTGCCATGTACCTGGACGGCATCGCCATCCCGCGGCAGGGATAGCTGGCGCTGGGCGGTGCTGCGCCACATCACACACCGCAGCGTGGCAGAAGCATCTTTCAGGGTAAAATACACATGCCCTGAAGAGGGGCGCGATAAGTTAGAAACCTCTCCCTGCACCCAAACATCTTGCAGCAGATCGTCTCCTTCAAAAAGCTCGCGTATATAGCGAGTCAGATCTGTAACAGACCAGAGCAGCGATTGGAAAAGCGGGAGTTCGTTCATTAAGCGAGGTGCGCTTTCATTTCGACAATCAGAAATCCAGGAAGTAGGATACTCTGCTTCAGGCTGACTGTCAACTATTCCTATAAGACAGATTCTTTGCTACAATAGGCGCAATGGGTGGGGGTAGAGGCAAAACCAAATCAATATCACGTATCAGGAAGTGTACCGACTAGGTTGATCAAAGGAATCTACACGGACTGAAACACCAGCATACATCTTATGAATTATATCTGGTCTCCCTGGCGCATGATATATATGCAAAGCCACCGACAAGAAACTGAATGTGTATTTTGTGATGAGCTGAATCACGCCGATAGCCCCGAGAACCTGGTTTTCCACCGGGATAAGCATTCCTATGTGATCCTTAATCGCTATCCGTACACCAGCGGACACTTGATGGTCGTACCCTACAATCATAAACCCGCCCTTTGTGATTTAGATCCGCAAGCGCGGGCAGAGATGATGGAGCTAGTCAACCAAGCCATCCTGGTGCTGCAAAACGTGTACAACCCGCAAGGATTTAATGTTGGGATCAATATCGGGGAAGCTGCAGGTGCAGGGATCGCCGAGCATATTCACATCCATGTTGTCCCGCGTTGGGGAGGCGATACCAATTTCATGTCTTCCCTGGCACAAACGCGGGTATTGCCTGAATCGCTCGAAGAAACCTACTGGAGAGTCAAAAAAGCCTGGGATATGCTGCGTTCGTCACCTTCCCCTGGCCCATAATCAATGCACAAATAATATTCATACCCCATCCAGACACACAGCCAAGGAGTGGAAAGCATGACAGTCAACGAGTCAGAAGCCGTGATCTTGAGCGCCGTTCGCACACCTTCAGGCCGTTTCCAGGGGAGCTTGTGTTGCCTGGCAGCCCCTCAGCTGGGAGCAATCGTCGTAAAAGCTGCGGTCGAGCGAGCAGGCATTACCAACCCGGTAGAAATCGATGAGGTTTTGATGGGCAACGTGGTCAGCGCCGGGCTTGGACAGGCGCCTGCCCGCCAGGCAGCCATCTTCAGTGGCTTGCCAGCCAGCGTGGGAGCCACCACGCTCAACAAAGTATGTGGCTCTGGACTGAAAGCCATTATGCTCTCCTCCCAGGCGATCCGGGCGGGTGACGGAGATCTTTTTGTAGCGGGGGGGATGGAAAGCATGACCCGGGCTCCCTTTCTCCTATATGGACGATCGGGCGAGTTGCGCTTCGGGCACGCCCAGTTAACCGATGCCTTGCTGCACGACGGTTTATGGGATCCCTTTGAGAATTGGGGGATGGGGAACTCGGCAGAATTTATCGCCAGCGAATACGAAGTCACCCGGCAGGCAATGGATGAGTACGCCCTGAACAGCCATCTCAAAGCGATTGCAGCTATCGATAACGGATGGTTCAAAGACGAAATCGTCGCTGTTGAAATTCCGGGCAGGAAAGGCGAGGTGACGATATTTGACACGGACGAGACTCCCCGCCGGGATACCTCGCTGGAAATGCTTGCCAAGTTAAAGCCGGCATTTGTTAAAGATGGCAAAGTCACCGCCGGCAACGCCCCCGGGTTAAATGATGGAGCGGCGGCGGTAGTAGTCGCCAGCCGCAAGAAAGCCGAAGCTTTAGGTCACAAGCCGCTGGCGCGCATCATCGGTTATGCTCAAGCAGCCGTAGAACCCAAATACCTCTTTATAGCTCCGGCTCAGGCTATCCCAAAGTTGCTAGATAAGATCGGCTGGACCCTAGAGGATGTTGACCTGATCGAGTTAAACGAGGCCTTCGCCGCCCAGGTGCTGGCAGACGGCTATGCCCTGGCAGATCTTGGCTGGGATTGGGAGAAGGTCAATATACACGGCGGAGCAATCGCCCTGGGACATCCGATTGGCGCAAGCGGGGCGCGGGTGCTGACCACGCTAATTTATGCTCTGAAACAACGCGGCTTGAAACGCGGCATTGCTTCCCTGTGCCTGGGAGGGGCTGAGGCCGTTGCAATGGCTATCGAGATAGAGGGATAGGCCTATGAAAATCGAAAACATTTTTGTAGTTGGTGCCGGAACGATGGGTAACGGGATTGCCCAGGTGGCTGCCACTTCGGGTTACTCTGTCACTCTGATGGACGTGATCCCTGAACAAATCGAACGCGCCCGGCAGACCATTTCCAGGTCGGCAAACAAGCTGCTCGAAAAAGGCACCATCAACGAGGAGCAGCGTGATGCTGCCATGAGCATCCCGATGTCCACCAGTTTGGAGGGCTGTGCAACTGCCGACCTGGTGATCGAAGCCGCATCCGAAAACCCTGAGATCAAGTTCAAGCTTTTCGGCGACCTGGACCGGCTAACCCCTGCGCATGCTATCCTGGCTTCCAACACTTCATCAATCAGTATCACCAAAATCGCTGGGGTAACCCGGCGACCAGATCAAGTGATCGGCATGCACTTCATGAATCCCGTCCCCCTGATGCGCCTGGTGGAGGTGATTCGCGGCCTGGCGACCAGCGACCAGACCACAGCGTCAACCCTGGAAGTCTGCCGGGTGATGGGTAAAGAGCCGGTAGAAGCACAAGACGCACCTGGTTTTATCTCCAACCGCATCTTGTGCCCGATGATCAATGAGGCAATATTTGCTCTCCAGGAGGGCATTGGCACTCCCCAGGCAATTGACAGCGTCATGAAGCTGGGCATGAATCATCCCATGGGACCGCTGACTTTATGCGATTTAATCGGTCTGGATGTTGTGCTTTCCGTTATGGAGGTGCTGCAACGCGACCTGGGTGACGACAAGTACCGACCGGCTTACTTATTGCGCAAAATGGTAGCTGCCGGTTATCTGGGGAGGAAGACCGGGCGCGGTTTTTACCAATACTGATCCAATAAACCGGCTTCATATCATCAAGACGGATTTACGGCTGGCTCAGGCAGGGCTGTTATGCAGACGAACCAATCCAATGAGACCTATGACTACCTCATCGTCGGCTCCGGATTTGGCGGCAGCGTCTCGACGATGCGCTTGGCAGAAAAAGGCTACCGCGTCCTGGTGCTGGAGCGTGGCAAGCGCTATCACACCCAGGATTTCCCCAAGACGAACTGGAATGTATTTAAATATCTTTGGGCGCCGGCTTTGCGCTGCTTCGGTATTTTACAGATATCCCCCCTGCGGGATGTCTTCGTCCTGCACGGCAGCGGAGTCGGCGGAGGCAGCCTCGGCTATGCCAACGTGCTGATGAAGCCGGAAGATAAATTCTTCGAGTACCCCTCCTGGAAGCACCTGGTGGACTGGAAAAGCGTCCTGGAGCCGCACTACGAAACCGCCCGCCGCATGCTCGGGGTTACACCGAACCCTCGCTCCTGGCCCGCCGATGGGATCTTGAATGAAATCGCCAAGAGGTTGGAGACAGAAGACAGCTTCCGCTCCACCGAGGTGGGAGTTTTCTTCGGACAGGACAATCTTGCCGAAGGGCAAGAAGTCGGTGATCCCTATTTTGGTGGAGAAGGTCCCTCGCGCAACACCTGCATCCACTGTGGTGGTTGCATGGTGGGCTGCCGCTACAACGCCAAGAATACGCTGGATAAAAACTATCTCTACCTGGCAGAAAAGTACGGGGCGGTGATCTGGCCGGAATGCGAGGCACGCGATATCCGGCCCTTGCCACCAAACCAACCAGATGGCGCCCGCTATGAGGTAATCTACCGCAGCTCCACCCGCTGGTTCGCCAAGCGGAAGCAGCGGGTGCGCGCTCGCAATGTGGTGCTCTCTGCCAGCACCCTGGGTACTACGCAGCTATTATTCCGCTGCCGAGACCAAACTGGCTCCCTGCCGCGCATCTCGCCTCGCCTGGGAGACCTGGTGCGCACAAACAGCGAGGCTTTATTGGGCGCAACCAGCCGCTCGAAACAAACCGACTTCTCCAAAGGAATTGCCATCACCACAATCTTCAACGCGGATGATGTGACTGCCATCGAACCCGTGCGTTACTCGGCTGGCTCATCGCTAATGCGTTTTCTGGCCAGCCCGCTGATAGAAACCAGCGAGAGTGTTGCCCACCATCTGCTCCTGAGCCTGAAAAATATCATCACTCACCCGGTGGACTTTATGCGTACCCATATCCTGCCTGGTTGGGCACAGCGCACCACGATCTTGCTGGTGATGCAAACCGAAGATAACTGCATCCGGCTGCGCCTGGGACGAGATGTATTCACCCTGTGGAGGCAGCGGTTGGTTACCCGACCGGCTGACGGCAAGCCAATCCCAACCAGGATCGAAATTGCCCATCAAGTCACACGCTTATTCGCTGGAAAAATCGGAGGCATCCCTGCCGGATCTGTCTTCGAAGGGATGTTGAATATTCCCTTGACGGCTCATATCCTGGGCGGCTGTCCATTCGGACGCAACGACCAGGAAGGGGTGATCGACCTGGATTGCCAGGTTCACAATTATCCGGGACTATACGTGGTCGATGGCTCGATCATGCCGGGTAATCCTGGGGTTAACCCCAGCCTGACGATCACCGCCCTGGCAGAATATGCAATGAGCAGGGTACCCGACAAGCCGGGCGCACCTGTTCGCAGACCAGTAGGCGTGGCACCAGAAGCAGAGCCTGCTCCCGAGCTTATCCCTGTAACCTGACCGCACCGGTCGCACCACACCTCACACCGGCAAATGACCACAAGCCGGGCAGGATACCCCGCGCCTGACCTGGAGCGGGTTAAAGGTCATCTCCTCGCCATCAAAAAACAACATTGTCCCCATTAGATTTGTGCCGATACCGGTCAGGAATTTTAGCGCTTCCATCGCTTGCAATGTACCGATCACGCCCGGTGTAACCCCTACTGCCGGGAAAATGCCACCAGGAGGCGGCGTTGGTACGATGCACTTCAAGCACGGCGTCACCGGCGGCGAGAGGAAAGTCACCTGCCCGACCCACCCCCAGATCGCTCCATGCACCAGCGGGATGCCATGCTCGATGCTGTACGCATTGAGCACATAGCGCGTAGCGTAGTTGTCCAGGCAGTCGAGGAGGATATCCGGCTTGCCGATGATACGTCTGGCATTAGTTCCCTCCAGATGCTCAGAGTTGGGGACAACCTGGATACCAGGATTCAAGCGACGCAGAGTTTTAGCAGCCGACTCAGCCTTGAGCTCGCCAATCCGTTCATCGCTGTGGAGCAGCTGGCGGTTCAGGTTCGTGAGCTCAACCCGATCCGAGTCACAAATCGTGATCTCACCCACCCCTGCTGCCGCCAGGTAAAAAGCCACCGGGCTGCCCAGCCCGCCCGCCCCTGCGATGAAAACCCTGGCAGCCTTGATCCGAGCCTGACCCTCCTCGCCCCAGCCCGGCACCGATATTTGCCGTTGGTAACGAATACGATCCGTATCGTTCAGTTCCATCATCTGCTAGTCCTCCCAGAATCTTACTCAGCCAACCCGCAAATGTTTGATTCCTGCTCCCTGCGCATGACCAGCAATCCATCACCAACTAAATGCGCCTTATTCATTAAACGAAACAGGTGGCTGATCCGCCGGAAATATAGCGGCATCTCCTCTTTCTGGATAATTTGATACCCTAGTTTTTCATAGAATGATCCCAGGCTGGTACGGCAGGTCAGGTACAGCATGCCAGGATGACTTCCCGACAGGTGCTCGATGATCGCCCGGGCTATGCCCTGGTTACGGAATGCCGGTGCCACCACAATCGAGGCCAGCTCGCGGCTGCCGTCGCGGTGTGTCTTGACCTGACCACAGCCAACAAGCTCGCCATCCGGGCTCACTGCAACGATAAAGCGCGGCCAATCCAGGTCGAGTGGGTTGAGCTGCGCCTGGTGTACCAGGGTACGAATGCCTGGGGCATCCATTTCGCTTGCTGGACGGAGCTGAACCATGCTGATAATTATCTCATGAAGTGCTGACAACTTTTATTCCTTCCTTGACATATCGATAACCCGGCGGTAAAATCCGACCAATTAAGTGAACTTAAAATGACTAATTCCTGCATTTCATTCTACTTTACCCGCTATTATTATTACGGCTGCCAGGCAACGGTTGCCGTTAGCGAGGCTTAAGCGGGTATAAGGAATAGCTTTATCAACCCAAAATGCGAGGCTAACGGCCTCGCATTTTTTGTTAGGAAGGAGTTGCTATGCCCGTCCGTGGAATTCGCGGTGCAACTGTTGCTGAGGCGAACCTGCCCGAGACTATTCATCAGGCTACCCAGGACTTGCTGCTGGCTATCCTCAGCGCTAATCCTGGCTTGCAACCAACGGATATTGCCAGCGTGTTCTTCACGGTGACAGACGACCTGATTGCAGCCTACCCTGCCAGGAGCGCCCGCGACCTTGGCTGGGACCAGGTCCCTTTGATGTGCGCCCAGGAGATCCCGGTGCCGGGCAGCCTGCGGCATTGCATTCGCGTCTTGCTGCACTGGAACACCGACCTGCCCGCCTCCGCCGTCCGCCACGTCTACCTGGGAGCCGCCGCCACCTTGCGCCCGGACTTGACCGTGGGCGATTAATTGTTCCCTCAATTATCAAGAATCTGCCAACCACCACAAGGAGGAAAATCTCATGATGATCATTATGCGCAGCAATGCAACCGACCAACAGATTGAAGATGTCGTCCGTACCGTGCAAGCCAACGGTTTGCGCGCCCACCTATCACGCGGTATTGAACGCACCGTCATCGGCGCCATCGGCGACGGGCGACCGGTGGATAAAGACCAGTTCATGTACCTATCCGGCGTGGACCGGATCGTGCCAATCTCGCGCCCATTCAAGCTGGCCTCGCGCGAGTTCAGCCCGCTCGACTCGGTCTTCCCCATCGACGGGATGAAGATTGGTGGTGACAAGATTGTAATAATTGCCGGTCCGTGCTCTGTGGAAAGCCGCCAACAGATCATTGAAACCGCCCATGCAGTGCGCGAAGCCGGCGCACACGCCTTGCGTGGCGGAGCTTTCAAGCCGCGCACTTCGCCATATTCCTTCCAGGGCATGGGCGAGGACGGGCTGGCACTGTTGGCCGAAGCTCGCCAGGCTACCGGGTTGCCAATCGTCACCGAAGTGATGTCGCAGGAACAGTTGCCCCTGGTTCTCGAGGTCGCAGACGTGATGCAGGTGGGAGCGCGCAATATGCAAAATTACTCGCTGCTGCACGCCATTGGCTCCAGCCAGCACCCGGTTCTGCTCAAGCGTGGCATGTCAGCAACCATGGAGGAGCTGCTCATGTCTGCGGAGTATATTCTTTCGCATGGTAACCAGCGGGTAATTCTGTGCGAGCGGGGCATCCGCACCTTCGAGACCGCAACCCGCAACACCACCGATATCAACGCCATCCCGGTGCTCAAGTCGCTCACCCACCTGCCGGTCATCCTGGATCCCAGCCACAGCATCGGCAATTGGGAATTTGTCACCGCCATCGCCCGGGCAGGCGTTGCTGCCGGAGCGGATGGCTTGATCATAGAAGTCCACCCGAATCCAGCCGAGGCATTATCCGATGGCGGCCAGTCGCTAAAGCCAGAGCGCTTTGCCGAACTGGTCACCCAGGTGCGCGCCATCGCTGAGGCAGTCGGACGCTCCGTAGCACCCGCCTTGCCGCAGCTATCCCAAGCTGCCCTCCCATGAGCTCGCACCTTTCGTTAGCTGAAACCCGGGTGGCGATCCTGGGACTGGGTTTGATGGGCGGCTCGCTGGCGCTGGCTTTGAGCGGGCACTGCCGCAGGTTGCTGGCTTATGACCCCGATCCAACCACGCTGGCCCTGGCATCTACTCGACAGATCGTGGATTTCGCCTCGCCAGACCTGGCTGCAATCCTGCCACAGGCGGATCTGGTTGTGCTGGCGGCGCCTGTCCGCGCGACCCTGGATCTGATCCGCCAACTGCCTTCGGTACACCCCGGTACAGCAGTTATCCTGGACCTGGCATCCACAAAGGTAGAAGTTTGCCGGGCTTTCGAAGAGCTGCCCTCGCGTTTTGATCCCATCGGGGGTCACCCGATGTGCGGCAAAGAGACTGCCGGTTTGGCCAATGCAGAGACCGGTCTTTTCCAGGGCGCTGCATTTGCGCTGACTCCCTTAAATCAAACAACACCCCAGGCTCGCTCTCTGGCAGTCCAGGTGGTCGAGGCAATTGGCGCCAGACCAGTCTGGCTGGATGCAGCCACCCACGACCGCTGGGCAGCAGCCACCAGCCATATGCCCTACCTGCTGGCGGTTGCCCTGACTCTCGCCACTCAACCGGATGTCAAGCCGCTGGTTGGCCCGGGATTCCGCAGCACTTCCCGCCTGGCATCCAGCTCGGCGAGGATGATGGCAGATATCCTTCACACCAATCGGGAGAATGTGCTGGCTGCCCTGGCTCTGTTCCGAGGAGAATTGGAACAAATACAGGCCGCCTTGCAGCAAGAAGATGAAGCCATTCTATTCGACAAAATGCATCGCGGTATTGCTGCTAGAGACTACCTGACCGGTGGAGGCAACCTATGAATTTACAGGTCACACCAGGCGCTCCCCTGCTGGGTGAGGTACACCTGCCAGGTGATAAATCCCTCTCCCACCGCGCTGCGTTGCTGGCAGTCCTTGCCCAGGGCGAGAGCCGGATCGCGAACTTCCTGGTGGCGGGAGTGACACAAGCCATGTTGAGCGCCCTCACTTCACTGGGCGTCGCCTGGGAATTGGAGGGCAACCACCTGACGATCTGGAGCCAGGGAGCCTCCAGCCTCAAATCCCCTGAGGCGCCGATCGATTGCGGTAACTCCGCAACCACCCTGCGCCTGTTAACCGGCGCCCTGGCAGCTACTCAAGTATCCGCCGTTCTGGATGGTTCGCCCGGTCTGCAGCAACGGCCGATGAAGCGCATCGTCGAGCCGCTCCAGCAGATGGGGGTGAGCATCTCCAGCACCGACGGGCACGCTCCCCTGGTATTACAAAAATCCAGCCTCCCTTTACGCCCGCTGGATTATTCTCTGCCGGTTGCCAGCGCCCAGGTGAAATCCTGCCTGCTGTTGGCGGCTTTGGCGGCCGGTGGTCAGACCACCCTGCGTGAACCAGGTCCATCCCGGGACCACACCGAGCGCATACTGCGCAGCCTGGGCGTGCGGGTGAAAAGCGAGCGCCTCAGCCTGCCAGAATTGGATACGGATCAGTATCTCACCCAGCTGTTCCCGCCCCGCCAGCTGCTCCTGCCGGCGCTCGACCTGGAACTTCCGGGCGATTTCTCAGCCGCAGCCTTCCTGGTGGTTGCCGCCCTGATCACCCCGGGCTCGGAGGTCTCCCTACAACAAGTGGGTCTGAACCCAACCCGCACAGGTCTGCTGGATGCTTTGTTGGAGATGGGCGCGGATATCCAGGTGTCGGTAACGGGTGAAAGCAGCGGCGAGCCGGTCGGCAGCCTGGTTGTGCGCCACTCAAATCTACGCGGCACCCAGGTTACCGGTCCTCTGGTTGTGCGGATGATCGATGAATTCCCCGCCTTTGCAATTGCGGCAGCTTTTGCCGAGGGTGAAACCCGGGTGAGCCAGGCGGGCGAGCTGCGCTACAAAGAGTCAGACCGGATTGCTGCATTGTGCACAGAGCTGGCATCCCTCGGGGCAAATGTAGCCGAAACAGCGGACGGGTTTATCATCCAGGGCAAGCGCCTGGCTGGGGGTGAGCAAGTAGCCTCTCACGGCGACCACCGCTTGGCAATGGCGCTGGCGGTAGCCGGGTTGGCTTGCCAGCAACCTGTAACAGTCCTGGGTGCCGGTATCATAACCGAATCATTTCCTGCTTTTGAGCAAACCGTAGCCGACCTCGGCGGACAGCTCAAACCGCTGGAATGAGCGTCATATACCATCATGGAAAAAGACTTGCCATTTTTCTATAACTTGGGATTGGTTGGCTACCCGCTGGGTCATAGCCTGTCGCCCTTCATTCATCACGCCAGCCTATCTGCGTGCGGGCTGCAGGGAGATTATCGCCTTTACCCAATCCCACCATTCCAGGCAGCCGACAAAGGATTGGAGGAGCTAACTGAAAAGGTGCGCAGCGGGGAATTGCGAGGTCTTAACATCACCATTCCTTACAAGCAGACAATCATTCCTTACCTGGACGACCTCACCCCAACAGCCAGTGCCATCGGCGCGGTGAATACCCTGTATGCTGTTGAAAGCCGGTTAATCGGCGATAACACCGATGCGCCGGGCTTTTACTCAGACCTGCAAAGCCGCTTACCGGGGGTGATCGGCTTCAGCCGGGCAATCGTCCTGGGTGCAGGCGGCTCAGCCCGGGCGGTGGTCTATGCTCTGCTCCAGACAGGCTGGGAATTGACCGTTGCAGCGCGACGGTTATCCCAGGCGCAAGACTTGATCAACAGTTTGCAAAGTGCAAGCGCTCAACTACCACCAGGCGCGGTAGCCAGCCAACATCCGGCGGGCATGCTGCAGGCGATCGTTTTGAGCCAGGACAGCCTGTCAAGGTATCTTTCCCAAGCGGCAAGGCACGTCCAGGGCGAAGTCTTGATTGTCAACGCCACCCCGCTCGGCATGGCACCTGAGACAGCCACTACCCCCTGGCCTCCAGCTATCTCCTTCCCCTCCCGCGCCATGCTCTACGATCTGGTATATAATCCCGCTGAGACCATCCTGCTAGAAACGGCGCGCTCTCAGGGTATCCCATCGGTGAACGGGCTGGGCATGCTGGTCGAACAGGCAGCTTTATCTTTTGAACGTTGGACCGGCTACCAGCCGTCCAGGCAGGCAATCTACACCGCCATTGCCAAGCAGATTCAAACGAACAATTCAGGAGCCTGATGAAAAAAACTGCCGCCCGTATAGATCGGTCAACCACCCAATTCTTTGCTGCTTTGGATGAAAAAATCGCCGCTTTGCAAGCAGGCAGCAGCGATGTGATCCGCCTGGATATCGGCTCGCCTGATCTGCCTCCTGCAGGGCATATCGTCCAGGAGCTATCTCGTTCAGCGTCTCAGCCAGGCCATCACGGTTACCAGGCGCACAAAGGCCCGCCCAGCCTGCGCCAGGCATGGGCTGGCATGTACCAGCGGCTTTACGATATCGACCTTGATCCAGAGAATGAGATCATTCCTTTGCTGGGCTCCAAGGAGGGCATCTTTCACATTACCCTGGCTCTGGTCGAGGCGGGTGATGTCGTCTTGATCCCCGACCCAGGCTACCTCACTTACACCCAGGGGGCTTTACTGGCAGGCGGCGAGCCCTACTACCTGCCACTGCTGCCCGGAAACAGTTATTTGCCCAGGCTGGATGAGATCCCGCCGGAGATCGCCTCCCGGGCCAAGATCTTATGGCTCAACTATCCCAACAACCCGACCGCAGCGGTGGCTCCACTGGTTTTTTTCGCCCAGGCAGCAGAATTTGCTCGCCGCTATGAAATATTGCTCTGCCACGATGCCGCGTATAGCCAGGTGACTTTCGATGGCTATACCGCTCCAAGCCTGCTCCAGATTCCGCAGGCAGTAGAAGTCTCCATTGAATTTAACACCCTCTCGAAGTCACACAATATGGCGGGCTGGCGGGTGGGAGCTGCACTGGGAAATGCACAAGCCTTGCGCAATCTCCACAAGATCAAAACCAATGCCGATAGTGGTCATTTCCTGCCCATTCTGGAGGCTGCCACTGCTGCGATGAGCGGCGACCAGGGCTGGCTCACCGAGCGCAATCGCGTTTATTCCCGCCGCAGAGATGTCGTGCTTGAAGGATTGCAACGGCTTGGCCTGGCAGCAGAAACACCGCGCGGATCTTTGTATGTCTGGGCGGCGATCCCCCTGGGATGGGATTCGCTGGATTTTTGCAGCACTGTTCTGGAACAAGCACAGGTCAGCCTGACTCCCGGCACGGTATTCGGCGCTCATGGCGAGGGATACTTCCGCATCTCACTCACTACGGGAGAGGCGCGGATTGCCGAAGCTTTCCAGCGGATTGCCAGCAGCGGACTGGCATCGCCCCTCGAAGTGATTTACTCATCCGATACACAAGGCTAACAGGGTTCCAACTACTATGAACACACGACTGAGATTTCTCACTGCGGGCGAATCGCACGGACCGGCGCTCATCGCCATCCTGGAGGGGCTGCCTGCCGGGTTGCCTCTGGAAGCAGAGATGGTTAATCGCGAGCTGTCTCGCCGACAGCGCGGTTTCGGCTCTGGACCGCGCATGAAGATCGAGAGTGATACTGCCCAAATCTTGAGCGGGGTGATGGAGGGCGTGACCACCGGCGCGCCTCTGGCAATGATCATCGCCAACCACGATCACGAGCGTTGGCGCGGCCGCCCAGTAGCTGCATTCACTGCACCGCGTCCGGGCCATGTTGACCTGGCTGGAGCCATCAAGTACGGCTATTCCGACCTGCGACCAGCGCTTGAGCGCGCTTCGGCGCGCGAGACCGCTGCCCGGGTCGCAGTGGGAGCGGTCTGCAAGCACCTGCTGGCGCAATTTGAGATTCATATCGGCGGCTATGTGGCAGCGATCGGCGAGATCACCGCCGACTTAAGCCAGATACCGGTGACGGACCGGCACAGGCTTGCCGAGGGCAATGACGTCCGCTGCCCGCAAGCGGAGGCAGCGCAGGCAATGCAGGAGCGCATCCGCCAGGTGATGCAGCAGCGCGACACGCTGGGAGGTGTGATCGAGGTAGTGGCGCTTAACCTGCCGCCCGGTCTGGGTTCCCACGTCCACTGGGAGCGCCGGCTGGAAGCCCGCCTGGGAGCGGCTGTGCTCAGCATTCCCGCCATCAAAGGAGTGGAATTTGGTCCAGCCTTCGCCAACGCCCGGCTCCCTGGCACCCAGGTCCAGGACCCGCTCAGGCTGCACGGGGAGAACATCACCCGCCCCACCTACCGTTCTGGCGGGCTGGAGGCAGGCATTACCACCGGGCAACCTCTGCTGATTCGGGCTGCCATGAAGCCGATTGCCACTACCCTGACACCGCAGCCCACCGTAGATCTGGCAAGCGCCGAGGAGACCCCAACCCGTTACGAGCGCTCAGATTTTTGCCCGGTGCCGCGGGCGGTGCCCATCCTGGAAGCCATGCTTGCCTACGTGCTGGCTGACGCCCTCCTGGAAAAACTGGGCGGGGATTCCCTGGATGAGATGCGCCCGCGCTTCCGTACCTTACGCCGCGCCCGCCTGAGCGACCTGCCGATGCAGGCCAATGACCATCTTTTTTGGCCGGATAACCCGGCATCCTCTCCGCAAGGCGAGGCTGGGGGCTAGTCCATGAGCGAAATACCTTCTCCCAGCACCCTGTCGCTATTTTTTCTCTACGGGCCACCGGGATCGGGAAAGAGCAGCGCCGGTCGCCTGCTGGCCCAATCCTTAGGCATCCCTTTCTGGGATGTAGACGCCGAGATCGAAGCCCGCAGCAGGTCATCGATCCCCAGAATTTTTGCCCGCTATGGTGAGGCAGGCTTTCGTAAGCGCGAGCGCAAGGTGCTGGACACATTGCTCTCCCATGCCCGGGGGATCATCTCCTTGGGGGGTGGGGCATTGCTAAACACAGCCACCCGGGCTCGAGTAGAGGCGCGCGGAACAGTGGTCAGCCTGGAAGCGCCTCTCGAGACATTACTGGCCCGGCTTGGAGCTTCTGAAGAAGAAAGACCTCTCCTGGTAGGCGAGCTGCGGCCGCGCCTGGAAGAGCTGCTAACAGCACGCGCCAGTCATTACACCTCTTTCCCTCTGCGGGTGGAGACAAACGGCCTGACTAGCGCGGAAATTGCCTGGCAGATCCAGGTGCGGCTGGGCGCATACCACATTCGCGGCATGGGCGCCGGTTACGATATTCGGGTAAAACACGGCAGCCTGGCGAACATTGGAGAAATCCTCCTGGCGCGTGGCCTGGGCAGCCCAACCGCGGTGGTCAGTGACAAAAATGTGGCCCCTATTTATGCAGACCCGGTGGTTGAGTCGCTCAAAAGTGCCGGGCTCTCTCCGCACCTGGTAGTCATTCCGGCTGGTGAGAGGCACAAGTCATTAGATACGGTGGCTGGTTTATGGCAGGCGTTCACCCAGGCGCGGCTGGAGCGAGGCAGCACGGTGATCGCCCTGGGTGGAGGGGTAGTGGGCGATCTGGCTGGCTTTGCTGCCGCCACCTACTTGCGCGGGATCGCCTGGGTGGCTGTCCCCACCTCCCTCCTGGCGATGGTCGACGCCAGCCTGGGCGGGAAAACCGGCATCGACCTGCCGGGCGGCAAGAACCTGGTAGGCGCGTTTCACGCCCCGCGCCTGGTCCTGGCTGACCCGCTCGTCCTGCAAACCTTACCGGATGAAGAGCTACGCAGCGGGATGGCAGAGGTCGTCAAACACGGCATCATCGCAGATCCAGCGTTATTCGCGATCTGCGCCAAGGGCTGGCCAGTGGTACGCTCCAATCTGGATGAGATCGTCCGCCGGGCAATCGGCGTGAAAGCCAGCGTGATCCAGGCTGACCCCTACGAGCAGGGGCTGCGCGCCAGCCTGAACCTGGGGCATACCCTGGGGCACGGATTAGAATATGCCTCGGGGTATCAACTTCGCCATGGGGAGGCGGTATCGATCGGTATCGTTGCCGCAGCGCGCCTGGCGGTTCACAAGGGGCTAGCCAACCCGGAGCTCAGCATTGAAATCCAGCAAGTCCTACGCGGCCTGGGGCTACCTACCGAGATCCCGCCAGGTCTGGATCGCTCGCAGGTCGCGGCAGCAATCGGGCTGGATAAAAAACGCTCCGGCGGCAAGGTGCGCTTTGTCTTACCTGTGCGGATTGGCGAAGTACGAACAGGTGTCGAGATTGAAGATGTCCAGCAAGTCTTCGATGCTTAGAGTGAATTTCTCTGAGGAGTGGTTATGAAAGCGATATTGGTTATGAACGGTCCCAATCTAAACATGCTTGGCGAGCGCGAGCCGAGTGTCTACGGCAATATGACCCTGGCAGAGATCGAGGGGCGCCTGGCGCACGCCGGGCAGGAGCTGGGGGTTGAGCTGCGATTCTTTCAATCGAATAGCGAAGGAGCGCTGATCGACGCCCTGCAAGACGCGCGCCGCTGGGCTGCAGGGGTGATCTTCAACCCGGGCGCGTTCACGCATTACTCCTACGCGCTACGCGACGTGATCGCCAGCATCCCCACCCCGGTGATCGAAGTCCACATCTCCAACATCTACGCTCGTGAAGAATTCCGCCATAAATCGGTACTATCCCCGGTGTGCAAGGGGAAAATCACCGGATTTGGCTGGCGCTCCTATCTGCTGGCTCTGCACGCCTTGGTGTGGATGGACCAAGATACCTGACCCACAATACAAACTTGTCAAAGGCTTGAGATTGATAGTGGGATATCGTCGGCGACAACGCCATCGATAACCCACTATCTTTTTTAGCTGAGAATTTGGCTTTTAGGGATAGACAATTGTTTTTATCTGGAGTATTATTATCCAAATATCCGCGGCTTTTTGGTTTCGGAGGTGGGGATAAGAATGAGCAAAATCTTACGGCTGATGTGTGTCCTGGCTCACCCTGACGACGAGTCAATGGGGACTGGAAGTACACTGGCAAAATATGCCGCCCAGGGGATTGAAACCTTTATAGTCATGGCAACCCGGGGTGAGAAAGGCTGGTCGGGCGAAGATAAAGATTATCCCGGAGCTACGGCATTTGGAAAACTTCGCCAGGCCGAGCTAAACGCCGCAGCCCTGGTGCTGGGTGTGCAACAGGTATATTACCTGGACTATATCGACGGTGAGCTGGATCAAGCAGACTCCAGGCAAGCGATTGACAAGATTAGCAAATACATTCGATTGGTGCGCCCACAAGTCGTGGTCACCTTCGGCCCGGATGGCGCCTACGGGCACCCCGACCACATTGCTATCTCGCAATTCACCATGGCAGCTATCGTCTGCGCGGCAGATGCCAGTTGCGTAGATGATGATCTGTTGCCGGCCCACCACGTCTCCAAGCTGTACCACATGATGGACACCCGGGAGATGTGGGATGAATTCGAGGCAGCTGTTGGAGAAGTCAATATGGTGGTGGACGGCATCCTTCGCAAGCCGGTGAAATGGGAAGATTGGGCATTCACAGCGCGGATCAACGGCTGTGACCACTGGCGGACTGCCCTGGAGGCGGTGCTTTGCCACAAGACGCAAACCTCCGCTTTAGGCGACCTCCGACGCTTCGGCGATGAACAACAATGCCGCCTGTGGGGTGAACGCACCTATTATCGTGCTTTTAGCCTGGTC
This sequence comes from Anaerolineae bacterium, assembly GCA_041301185.1. Classification (GTDB taxonomy): domain Bacteria; phylum Chloroflexota; class Anaerolineae; order Anaerolineales; family UBA4823; genus JAQBDA01. The sequence goes on along the minus strand of JBFYSV010000217.1, from coordinate 6,889 downwards.
AATGGGGGGCGAACGGTAGAGGATGACCTATTTGCGGGACTAAGGATGTAATCTTATGAATTTTCCTCTGGCATTAATCGGCGGCGAGGAATTCTCAGATGGCTTTGAGGAAGTCCACGCTCAATTAGCAGAAATCGCCCATCGTAACCGCCAGACAAAAAACTCCCACGCGCTGCGTATTGTTTTTCTTCCAACCTGTGCAGCCCATGACGGGCCAGAGACCGTGCAGTACTGGTGCGATCTGGCAAGCCAGCGCCTGGGCGCTATGGGTTGCGATGTGGCAGCTTTGCAGATCATCGATCAAGAAAGCGCTAACAATCCCGCATACGCTCACCAAATTGCTGACGCGGATTGGATTTATTTTGGGGGTGGATACCCGCACACGGCAGTCAAAATCCTTTCCGGTACCCGGGCACTTACTGCGCTCTACCAGGCGCGCAAACACGACGCCTTGATTAGCGGTGCCAGCGGGGGCGCAATGCTCATGTGTGCTCGATCATGGGTGATTACACCAGAGTTTGACGAGGTAGTCACCAGGTTTTTTAGCCAAGGAGGCAACGCGGACGATTTAGAAATCCCATTGCCACCACTGCTGGATTGCCTGGGCTTTATACCAAACACTCTGTGCTGGCCGCACCTGAACCGATTTTTCTCCATGAAGTGGGTGGAGCGGGGGATGGTACCCGCAGGTTGCACGATGATCGGAATTGACGAGCAAACGGCGGTGGTCAGCAAGAGCAACGGCTATTATCAGGCGCTGGGGATGGGAAAAGTAGTGATCATGGATCCAAAGCTCCAAATCCAGGAATACCATCCTGGCGAGCAATTCGCTATTCCCCGCCTGCGCCATGAGAGCACATCGAATAGCATCCTGCAATAAATCGGAGTAGCAAAATGCCGCCCATTTCACAACGCATGAACCGGATACAGGAAACCATGTCCAGCTTCCTGGCTTTTTTCAACGATCCGATGTTTGAACAGGCGAGACAGGATCCGCAAGCCTGTGATTTCATGCTGGGTAACCCGCACGAAATGCCCATGCCCGAGTTTGTGAGCGCCTTACAGCGCTGGTCTATACCCCAGAACAAGGATTGGTTTGCCTATAAGCTGAATGAGGATCTGCCGCGGCAGGCACTAGCAGAATATTTACAGCGAACGCGCGGACTGGCATACCAGCCCGAGGATATCTTCATGACCACCGGAGCGTTTGGCGCGCTGGCGGTCAGCCTGAATGCCATCCTGGATGCGGGAGACGAGGTGATTTTTATCAGCCCGCCCTGGTTTTTCTACGAGACGCTGATTGTAGCTGCTGGAGCAACGCCAGTGCGGGTAAAAATTGATCGCCAATCCTTTGACTTAAATCTGGCCGCGATCGAAGCTGCAATCACCCCTTCCACCCGGGCAATTATCATCAACTCACCCAACAACCCCACCGGCAAGATCTATCCCAAAGAGACCTTGTTAAAGCTTGCAAACTTGCTCGTCACCCAAAGCAGCCGGAACCAGCGCCCGATCTACCTGCTCTCTGATGAGTCTTATCATCGCATTGTCTTCGACAGGCAACCTTTCTACAGTCCCGCAAATTACTACCCCAACTCATTGGTTATTTACACGTATGGTAAGACCCTGCTCACACCCGGACAGCGCATTGGATATCTGGCTCTTGCACCGGGCATGGAGCAGGTGGAAGCAATGCGCCTGGCGATCTTCACCGCCCAGTTCACCACGGCATTTGCCTTCCCAAATGCTTTGCTCCAGCACGCCTTGCCCGATCTGGAAAAGCTTTCGATTGATATTGAACACTTGCAAGAAAAGCGCGACCGCCTGGTAACCGAACTCCAAAGGTTGGGCTACGAGCTACACCCCCCGGAAGGCACGTTCTATCTTCTGCCACGCTCGCCACTGGAGGACGACTTTGCCTTTATCAAGCTGCTGGCAGAACAGCACGTTTATTGCCTGCCCGGGACAGTGTGTGAAATGCCAGGCTATTTCCGCATCTCGGTCACAGCCAACGATGAGATGATTGAGCGCGGGATTCCAGGATTTGCCAGGGCTATGGAAAGAGCGCTGCAGGGGAGCTATGTACTCTCCTCGTAAGGCGATTGCCGGAACAGCTCCAGCATCCACGGCTAAGCGAACAAAACCAGCATCTGGTAGCTTAATCAGGCAAGTCACTGAGTGCTAGGCTTGTTTCTGCTCCCAGAACTGGCGGGTAACCTGCATATGCCCCAGGTGAATGGCGATATGCTCCAGGGCGTGATTGAGCACCCAGCTCACGTTGAATTGGCATCCATCCCGGGGAGAGACGCGCAACTCATGCAGGTCAGGTAACTTAAGACCATCAAGCACATTCCGGCTGAAATCCAGGGAAGAGGAAAGGCGCGCTTTCAACTCAGCCTCGGTCACATCCTGGGTGTAAAACTCAACTTCCCGATTGCGGTTCGAGGATTCACCGGCGAGGACATCGCCCAGCCAGTACCGTTCTGCGCCTGCCACGTGGAAGGCAAGCACACCTAACGAGTTCATGTCCTCACCGGGCTTCCAATCCAGCGCCTCCTGGGGCAAGTCCTGCAACACTCGCTCGATATCACCGTGCAGCTTTTGCAGATGGTCAAAATAGTCACGAAAGAACAATTCCATCGATCTATTCTCCAGCAGGTGGATTTTACGCCTGCCAGTGCTATATAGCCCGCCGATACACAACCTCCCCCGCAACAACGGTTAAGTGGACATTGTAATCCTCATCCAGCAGCACCAGGTCGGCGTCTTTTCCTACTTCCAGGCTGCCTTTGGAAGCAGAGATGCCAATCTGGCGGGCAGCGTTGCGGCTGGTAAGCTGCCAGAGCTCAGCCAGCGGTCTGCCGGAAGCCGCCTGGATGTTCTTCAGGGCTAGCTCCATGGTTAAGATGCTGCCTGCCAGGGTGCCATCTGGCAGGTGCACTGCGCCTTCCCGGATGATCACCCTTCGATCCCCCATTGCGTATTCGCCCGCTGGCAAGCCCGTGCCCCGGATGGCATCCGTCACCAGCACTACACCCGCCAGACCTTTGACATCCAGCAAGATTTTCTGCGCCAGGGGGTGAACATGGATATTGTCCGCGATCAGCTCGCAACACAGCTCAGGTAAAGCCATTGCCGCGCCCACCGTGCCCGGCTGGCGGTGATCGAGTCCGGTCATAGCGTTATAGCAGTGGGTCACCTGGCGCGCCCCGCGCCTCACCGCTGCCTGCACTGGAGCATAATCTGCTACGGTGTGACCAATGGCAACACAGATCCCGCGCCGGGCACACTCCTCAACCAGCCACAGGTTTTCCTCATATTCAGGTGCAAGCGCCAACAGGCGCACCAAGCCAGTATCCAGAAATTCCCGAGCTTCCTGCTGGTCGGTGCGGCGAATATGGCGCGCATCCTGGGCGCCGCATTTCGCCGGGTTCAGATACGGACCTTCCAGGTGGGCTCCCAGAATGGTCGCCCCACCCTGTACACGCCCGACCACCTGACCAATCGCCGCCAGGGCAGCCAGGATTTCCTGGCGTCCGGCGCTCCAGGTGGTGGGTAAAAACGCGGTGACTCCATGCGTGGCGAAGAAGCGCGCCATCGCGTGGAGGCCTCGCGGATCGGCATCCATGACGTCCTGCCCGATGGCGCCGTGGACATGTAAATCCATGAAACCAGGCAGGAGCGCATTACCAGCTGCGTTAATTTGCTCGCCTGCCTGAGAGGTCTTAGCCACAGGGGCGCTTCCCGCTCCCAGATCACAAATTTTACCTCCAACCGCCAGAAGCCATCCCGGACGGAACACTCCGTGCGGGCTGAACAGGTGTGCATTATGGATCAGCAAGCTTTCCACCGTGAATCCTACCCGTTATTTGCTCACCAGCCGCATGCGGAAGCTTTTGTCGGGCGCAGGGGTTGGTGCAGTGCGGGTTTTCAAGTCATAATCCGGTGGCTCCATCTCAAAGCGAGTGCCATGCAGCAGTGTAGCAATGGTCAGCATGATCTGAATCTCTGCCAGGCCTGCCCCCAGGCAGGTATGCGCGCCCAGGCTAAATGGTGCAAACGCCCCCGGGATGCGGTGCTCATTGCGCTCCGGCAGGTAACGATCTATATCAAAGCGATACGGGGCGGGGTGCAGCTCGGGAATAAAATGAGCGACCGTGGTACCAATAAAAATCCGTCCCCCCGCCTCCACCCGGTGACCGGCAAACTCAAAAGGCTTGATCACCGTCCGCTGCACCGCGGGGGCAATCGGGTAGCGGCGTAATGTTTCCAGAACAACGCGGTGCAGGATATCCACTTCACGCATCTTCTGCGGGGTGGGTACGCCATCCTCAAACAGGCTCTCCATCTCGGGGCGCAGCATCTCCATCAAGTGAGGCTGCTTGAGCAAAGCATAAGCCAGGAAAGCTGCCGTGCTGGCAGCCGTATCCAAACCGGCAATGTACGGACCTAAAGCAACCGGCATCAGGTCACTATCCTGGATCAGTGATCCTTCACTGGCTGCCTGCAGAGCGTCATCGATCAGGTTGGGTTGGCGATCGGTGGGCGGGTTGCGGCGATGCCAGTCCAGGATTTGCTCGCCCAGCTCGAAGGAGCGCTGTCTGGCTCTCCGGTAAGCCGGGGTTGCCAGAAGAAAACGCGGCCTTTGGCGAGTGACCAGTACCAATAAGGCGTTGCGAACAAAATACACCACATCCTGCACATAGTCTCCCGGTGCTCGTCCGGCGATAATTGTGCCGAGCTGCTCGGTGATCACATCCTGCAGGAAGGGATACACGGCGCGGCTTTCGCCCACCGGCCAGCTGGCAATCGCTTTCTGGGTGATTGTAACCACATCTGGAAGGTGCGCCTCGATCATCGATTTGCTGTAACCGCTCTTTTGTAACTGGCGCAGGCGAGAATGCACCTCGCCATCCGAGCTGATCAGGGTCGTCTCGGCTCCCAGCTCGCGATCCATATCTTCCCAGAACTCTTTAGACTGGAAATGATCGTTCCCTTCTCTGGACATGAATAGGTTGGCTTCTTTACCGGCAATGACGGTGTAAGTATCTCCCATTACCCGCAAGCGGAATATCGGCCCCATCCGCTGGTATTGCCCAACCAGGTATCCCAGCACATCCGTGTACATTGCCAGAGCACTGCCGACGATTGGTAATCCGGGTACCAAGGGAGGCAGCGGCGCGTTGCTTGGTCCGCTCTTCCATAAAACAGGTGAAGTAGATGTAGTTGCAGTCATTTCCAAACCTTCATTATCAAGCAATATTCGGAATATTGCATCTGAAATCATCGATCCGTTGCAGCTATTTATACATCTGGCGTTGCCCGTTGTCAACCGGGCAGATCTCCAGGAAAACCATGGGCGGAATGTCTGCGCTTACCGCCAAAATGGGTGCAATTCGGTCTTTCATCTTAAGGCGGTATGGATGTTTATACTGACTTAGCGGATGCGAAAAGAGTATAATCATCTGACTATTAACCATCATGGAGTATTCAGGCGTCAATATGGCACTCATCCAGGTCGAAAATCTAACGAAAATCTACGGCAAAGGCGAGACTGCGGTGACAGCTCTGGATAACGTCAGCCTCAGTGTGGAGTCGGGCGAATTCCTGGCGGTGATGGGTCCCAGCGGCTGTGGGAAATCCACCCTGTTATATTTAATAGGCGGGCTGGATCGCCCAAGCGGTGGGCAGGTGATCATCAAAGATCAGGATCTCAACAAGCTCTCCGACGATGCGCTCACCCGGCTACGCCGGCGGGAGATCGGGTTCGTCTTCCAGTTCTACAACTTGATCCCGGTTCTGACCGCTACAGAGAACGCCGCGATGCCCATCTTGCTGGATGGCGCCCGGACCTCCAAAGCGAAAGCCAAAGCACGCGAATGGCTGGAAAAGGTGGGGCTAGGCGACCGCTTGAACAACCGCCCAGACCAGCTATCCGGCGGGCAACAGCAACGCGTCGCCGTCGCCAGGGCGCTGGTCGCCGAGCCTGAGCTGATCCTGGCAGACGAACCAACCGGCAACCTGGATACCCACGCTTCGGATGAGATCGCTGATCTTTTACGCCAGGTCGCCAATCAGTGGGGCAGAGCCGTGGTCATGGTCACTCACGACCCCGGCGTTGCGGCTCATGCGGATCGTATCTTGTTCCTCAAAGACGGTATCATCGTTGATGAGACGATCAACGAGCCGCAAAATGGCAACAATTCCGAGCTGGTAACGGAGAAAATGCGCGAGATCAGTTAACTCGCTTGAAAGAAAGCAGCCATGTCCACCATTCAGTTCACCCTGGCCGGGCGCTACCTTTGGGGGCGCAAGCTAAGATCGTTTCTCACCACGCTGGCGATTCTCTTGGGCACGATGGTCATCTTTATGATGAATATCATCCTGCCGACCATGCTAAAAGCTTTTCAAACCAATATGCTGGCAGCCTCTGGTCAGGTAGATATCACCATCAACCACGAGAGCGGCGAGGCCTTCTCAGACCGGGTGCTGAATAAACTTAGAGCTATCCCTGGGGTGCGCGCTTCAGCCGGATCGCTGAGCCGCACGATGAATATCCCGGACAACTTTTACCGCCAGACGAATGTGACCGCCTTGACGCTCACCGGCATCGACCCGCGGGCGGCGCAGAGCCTGCGACCGCTATCGGTTGTGGAGGGTCGTTTCCTGCGCTCCAAAGATGATCTGGCAGCGGTCATCACCACCAGCCTGGCAGACAGCCTGGGATTGAAAGTAGGCGATGAGCTGCACCTTCCGACAACCGAAGGGACGGTTTCCCTGGAGGTGGTGGGGCTGCTCCCGGCGCGAGCACTGCCCGGCAACGAAGAGGTGCTTGTCTCGCTTTACGAAGCGCAGAAATTGCTCGATCTACCCGACCGGATCAACACGA
>JBFYSV010000214.1:0-12545 GCA_041301185.1 Anaerolineae bacterium | reverse complement strand
TTTAAGATCATACGGCGAATTGCACCTGGTGGCCTTCTGTATTATAGTGAGGATGTGTGCGATGAATAGAGAAAGCGATAGGAGGGGCCAGGGTCTGGTGGAATACGCCCTGGTGCTGATGCTGGTAGCGATCTTGGTGATCATCGTGGTGGCTTTGCTCGGCCCGGCAATCGGCAACATGTTCAGCAACGTGGTCAGTAACATCTAGGTACGGCAGAGGGAGGCAAAGCTCAGCCAGCTCGTGGAATTTATCAGACCAGCGTGGTTGATTACCTGATCACCCGGTAATAGCTTTGGCGATTACAAAAACTACCCGCGCGGCACGCCGCTGCGCGGGTAGTTTTTTGCTGGAAAACCGGTTTGATAAATTTTTCCCTTGTTCTCAAGCCAAGCTTCAGTTATAATGTGTGCCACTTCCGAGTTGGGCGCGTAGCTCAGTTGGTCAGAGCGCACGGTTCACATCCGTGAGGTCGGGGGTTCGAGCCCCTCCGCGCCCACCACGCCGATGAAGACTCTCCTGCACTGAACATTTCTCCGGGAGAGTTTTCATTTAATTGCCTAAATATGTTGAGGAGGGTATACTACAAATATGAGCACCGTCATGCAAAGCATCCTGGCAGGGTTGGGGGGAATGTTCGGATGGGGATTGTATGATTTTTTTGGAGGTTTATTTTCCAAGAGTATCGGCAATTTCAAAACGTTTTTTTGGTCGCAGCTTGCAGGATTGGTTTTTCTTGTCCTGCTTGGGGTTGCATTTGCAGTAAATCTGAATATTCCCTTAAGGATTGTTATTTTAGTACCAGTGGCATCTATTCTTTATGCTGTAGCATACCTGCTATTTTTTAAAGGTTTTGAGTTGGGCAATGTATCTATCATTTCTGCTACGATGAATTTATGGGCAGTATTCACAATGCTTTTCGCTTATATCATTTTAGGTCAACGTCTTTCGATATTCCAGTTTGCAGGGGTTTTAATGATCCTTGCTGGTGTTGCCTTAGTATCCTTGAAATGGGGTGACATCAACAATCAAGATATTAAGCTACTTTCAGGCGTGAAAGAAACGATTGTTGCGGCTCTTCTCTTTGGTATTTTTTGGATCTTTAGTGAGGTTATCTCTGAGAACATCGGGTGGGCATCAACAACACTTGTTGTAAAGCTTGGTATTGTTTTGTTTATGCTGTTATTTTCTCTGCTCGCAAAGCGAGAGCTTAGGGTTACCCAAACCAACCCCAAAATAATGGCAACGATCCTGTTGGCTGGGGTTATAGAAGCCGCCGCAGTAGCAGTCGTCAATTGGGGATTAACCATCGGGGACTCAATACTGGTGACGCCCATCTCCTCAGCATTATCCATCGTAACTATCGCGATGGCAGTGATATTCTTGAAAGAAAAAATTACTGCAATTCAAGGCATCGGTATGGTAATTGTGATAACCGGTATCGTTTTGACCGCTTTTTAAATTGAGTATCCTGTATATATCCGCTCTCTTAAAATCCCGCTGTAAGTTGAAATTCACATCCGTGAGGTCCGGGGTTCGAGCCCTGCCGCCACGCTGCCGCTCAGCTTAGGCCCACCACGCCGGCTGAGGTCCCTATGGCAGACATCTCATAGGGGCTTTGGTTTAAAAATAATAACCGCCAAGACGCAAAGCACGCTAAGGTATTCTTAGTTCCTAACCTTCGCCCTCTCTGCGACTCGGCGGTGAAAATATCGCTCTTCTCTGTGAGCTCCGTGTCTCCGTGGTGAAAAATCCCCGCTCTTACATAAACTCGCGGAACTGCAGCCCGTAGCGTTTGCGCGCCTCCAGCCATGCCCGGCGCAGCATCTCGTACACCACATCCGGCTTGGGCACGTTACGCAGCGTGATGGTCGGGTCGGATGCATCGTGCCCGTGGATGGTGATATCGCCAATGCCAAAGATGCGCTCGGTCACACCTTGTTTCAGGTCGATATCCTGGATTCGGATCAGCTCGAAATTCTCTATATCCCGGCCCAGGAATCCCTGGCGGATCTTCAGGCGCTCGCTGGTCAGGATATAGTATTCCACCATCGAGAGGAAGGGCCTGCCTTCCCAGAGCACGCTCTCACCAAACTCATCCACCGGCTCCTCGGCTGGTTTTGGCTCGGGCGCCTCATCCAGCATGGCATTGACCGTCAGCATGAGGTTATCGGCGATCTTGCTGACCAGCTTCTCCTGCTGATCTTGCGGAACAGCAGACACATCCACACCGCTTTGGGCAATTGCCTGCCAGACACTGGCAATAATTTGATGCCGGGTTTGATCAATTGACATGCAATACCTCCTGGGGATAATTGGCGAAGGGTTTGCTACTTGGTGAACTTAATTCTAGCTGCTTGAGAGGATTGGGTCAATCCCAATCTCAGAGTTGATTTCCTGATCGGTGTGCTGAGCGGCTGCGATCAAAGCATCCCGGCGCCTGCGGTATTCGATGATCGGGTTGTCTGCCTGGATTAATTTCTCACCAATCCTGAGCATACTTCTCTTGGGCTGTTGCGTCTCGACCACCCTGCGGTCCTGGTGGGCTACATAGATATTAAACGGCATCGCCAGACGGTTGACCAGCTGGCTGAGCACAGGAACGCCGAGAAATTTTTGGTAGAAGCGCAGGTAGAGAACACTGTGTTCGTCGTCAACCGGCACAAAAGCAGCCACAACACGCACATCCGGGCTGATATAGTTCTGCCACAGGTTGGGGAAGATAAACTCCAGGTGAAATGCCTGACCCGCTGAGCTGAGCTCACTGGATTTACGCGGCGGAGTGCCGTCATCCACCCGGTTAAATACGTAGACAAAGAACTTGTCCTCATCTTGCCATTCCACCAGCGGACCATCCACCACCTTGCGCTCGCCCCGCCCGATGGTGTTATAGTGCACAAAAGGCAGGTGAAACACATCCAGCTGGTTTTCGATCACCCTGGAGTAATGCGTTTTCCACGGGTCGCGGGCCGAGCCGTAGCTGAATCCACCCCCGAGATTGTCAAAAAAGCGAGGTGCTGGTAAATCTCCCGTATCTTCTCCCCACCAGATATAGATGAAACCGTTCGCCTCTACCGCGGGGTAGCTGAACGCGACCAGGTGCTTTGGGATCGACGTGTCCTTGCCGATGGCAGGTACCCGGCGGGCGCGGCCGGAGGTATCGTACTCGAACCCGTGAAACGGGCACTGCAGGGCATCTCCCAGGACTTTACCCGCGCTGAGGGCGACCCCGCGGTGCGGGCAGAAATCGCGCAAGCAGCTTACTTTGCCCCGGCTATCCCGCCAAAACACCAGCTTTTCGCCCATGCGGGTGACTCCCACCGGCTTTCCCGCCGGCACTTCTTTCGACTCCAATACAACATACCATTGGTTCGGGATCATACTCTCTCCATGCTTGAACGATTTGCTTGTATTGTATTACCAAATACGCTCCCAGGGTAAACCTTTACATCCAAAATCCCCTGCCAATCGTATCCTGTATTTGTAACCAATCGCCGGTCACGCCGTCTAAAAGAAAGATAAGATGCCAGAAGATACGTTCCTGTTGCAAGAATTAAAGGCTGGCAAGCCAGATGCTTTTGCCAGCTTGTTCGATACATACGCCGATCGCCTGTACCGGCTGGGTATGAGCCTGGTCGGCGATCCATTCGAGGCTGAGGATATCGTCCAGGAGGCATTTCTGAAAGCCATCAGCCATATCGACCGCTTCCAGGCGCGATCCAGACTGGGAACCTGGCTGTACCGGGTGGTGTACAACAGCAGCATCGACCGCCTGCGAGGCCGGGTGGACAACCCGCTTCCCGAGGAGAGCGATCCAGATGAGAACAGCCTGCCAATGCCGGAGGTGCTGCTCGAATGGCACACCCCTGAAGCGCTGGTGATCAGCAACGAAGGTCAGGATTACCTGGACCAGGCAATCCGATCATTGCCCGGGTCGCTGCGCAGTGTGTTTGTCTTACGGGATATTGAGGAACTCTCCACCGCTCAGACTGCCGAGATCTTAGGGATCGGCGAGAGCCTGGTGAAAGTGCGCCTGCACCGCGCCCGGCTGGCCCTGCGCGAGCAACTAGCGGTCTATTTTGCCGAGCGCCTGCCAGATAAAGGAATAGTCTTATGAATTGCGAAGAGCTGGTTACTTACCTATCAGAGTATATCGATCAGAACCTGGATGACGAGCTGCGTGCCGACGCCCAGGAGCACCTGGCTTCTTGCCATAACTGCCGGGTGGTCCTGGACACCACCCAGAAGACAATTTCGATCTACCGCCAAGCCGGCCGGCAAAGCATCCCTACCGTGCGACGCCAGGCATTGCGGGACCGCTTGCAAGCGGCTTTCGACCAGCGAGATTGCCCACCCAAATAAACCACACACTCTGAAAATCAAACCGGCCCAGAAAATTTGTAACCTTTTGGCACCCTGCTCGTCAAATAAGCAAGCAATAAAAACATCATCTACAATCAAAGGAGATAGAACATGTCTTACATTAATGAAGCAGGCTGGGATCGGATCGTCAGGATCGTGCTCGGAATTGTCTTGCTCTACCTGGGCTGGGCCGGCGTGGTTACCGGAGGGTGGGGTGTTTTCTTCAAAGTGATCGGTTTCGTGCCCTTGCTGACCGGCATCGTCGGGTGGTGCCCGCTGTATTCCCTGCTCAAATTCCGCACCAACAAAGCCTGATCACCCCCCGCAGCTGCAAACAGGGCAGCAGGTAGCCAGATGACCCCCTATCGGTTGTCTGGCTATTTTCTTTTCAGCTCACCAGGCTGCCGTTGCGCCAGGTTTCCCAGATCGACTGGATGGTCTTCTCCGTCCAGGCGCGCTGGAAAGCTTTAACCACCTGCGGGTCGAACTGGATGCCCGCCAGCCCGACAATCTCTCGGTAGGCTTCCTGGGGTGAGCGGGCGTTGCGATAGGGACGGTCGATGGTGATGGCATCGAAGCTGTCTGCAACGGCTACGATACGAGCCGCCAGGGGGATGCTCTCGCCCTGCAAGCCGTCGGGGTAGCCGTTGCCGTCCCAGCGCTCGTGGTGGTGGCGCACAACCGGGACTGCCCGCGCCAGAAACGGCATATCTTTGATCATCTCCGCCCCGGTGACCGGGTGGCGTTTGATCTCAAACCAATCTTGCGGGGTCAGAGGGCGGGAGGTGAACAGCATCCCTTCCTGAATGAATATCTTGCCGATATCGTGCAGGATCGCCCCAAAGCGCAGACCCTCCAGCTGGTCTTCTTGCCAGCCAAGGTTGACCGCCAGGGTATGCGAGTAATCCGTCACCCGTTCAACATGCCCGCGGGTGTAGGGGTCGCGCAGGTCGATGGCATTTGCCAGCATGGTCAGGCTGGCCTCGTAAGCCTGCTGGAGCTGGATGGTGCGCACCTCCTGCGAGCGCGCCAGGCGGGCGCGCACTGCAGTTACCAGCTCATCCCGGGTGAGCGGTTTGACCAGGTAGTCTTCTGCCCCCAGAGTCTTTCCAGTGAGGATATGCTCCCGGTCGTTGCGGGCGGTAAGAAAGACAAATGGAATTGTAAGCCAATCCGAACGGGAGCGCACATTTTGGAAGAAGGCAAACCCATCCATCACCGGCATGGCGATATCCGAGAGAATCAGGTCCGGCGGGACCGTTCCCATCTGGTCCAGGGCTTCCTGACCATTGCTGGCAGCCAGGACGTTAAAGCCCTCCAGGCTCAAGATATCGCGCAATCCTTCGCGCAGGGTGAGATTGTCTTCCACGATAAGAAGCGTTTGTTTCATATCCACACCTGTTTAGCGCTTCTCTGTCATCAGAATGACATCGTCTATTTGATTTCCCCGTGCCAGTCTCAGTCCAATCCTGAAACCTGCAGAGTGGACTGCTAGGACCGCATCACGGACCGGATATCGCCGGTAGCCCGCCAGCTGGCTGTGCCTGGCGCGCGGCGCGCAGGACTGCCTGGGCGAAAGCTTCGGCGGCAAATGCGCCGATGATATTGACATCGGCGCGATGATTACCGGTAGATAAAGCAAAGATCGTATCCCCATCCAGCATGGTGTGAGCCGGGCGCACGGTGCGCGCCAGCCCATCCTGCGCCATTTGGGCTACCTTGTTGACTTGCTCTTTATTCAGCTTTGCGTTGGTAGCAACGACACCGATCACGGTGTTCTCCCGGCTGGCGAATCCCATTGCAGTGCGGCCGATCAGCGTTTTCATGACTTCCAGTGTATTGGCAAACTGCGCCTGGAAATCACCCCTGCTTATCTCTGGTCCAGATTTGAAGTGCTGGCCCCGGCGCGCCCCTGCAATAATTTCCCCATTTACCGGATCAATTATATCACCAAAAGCATTGACCGCCGCAATTGCGCTGACCACCAAACCCCCGCCGATCTCCAACCGTGCGCAGCCAATGCCCGATTTCATCGCCCGCTCGATGCCGAAGATCTTACCCACGCTGGCGCCACAGCCTGCCCCCATGTTTCCTTCGGCGGGCCAGCCTGAGGTGGCGTTCAAGCAAGCCTGGTAACCCATGGCGGCATCCGGGCGGACATCCGCCCGGCCCAGCCCCAGGTCGAACAAGATGGCAGACGGGACGATGGGCACCCGCGCCACGCGCACGTCGAACCCCACCCCCTTCTCCTCCAGGTAGCGCACCGCCCCGCTGGCAGCATCCAGACCAAATGCTGATCCGCCTGCCAGCACGATCGCATGCACATGCTGCACCAGGTGCAGCGGGTACAGGGCATCTGTCTCCCGCGTGCCGGGCGCGCCGCCGCGCTGATCTACTCCGCCGACGGCGCCTTTCTCGCACAGGATCACTGTACAACCGGTAAGCGCCTCGCTATCCTGTGCGTGCCCGATGCGCAAACCGGGGGTAAAGAGCTCGGATTTTCTCATCAGGGTCAATTATAACGTCAGGAATGAGCCTTTTGGAATCCCTGCCAGCCGCTCGCTCTCATCCCAGAGCCTTTTCCAGGTTTCGCGGTTGTAGGAATTTCGATTCGAGCGCACCTGCTGGTTGTTTTCATCCCAATAACCACCGGTGACATCTTCCACCCCAGGATCGCCGGCAAGGTAGACGTACGTCTCCGCCTGACGTTCAGGTGTAATCGACATACCACGCTTGAGATTGTATATTTTTCGCTGCCATGAAGGCAGGTGAGTCATCCGTTCATCCGGAATGGCAACATTCGTCACCCGCAGGCAATTTACAGTAACCCCGCTGCCTTTCAAGCGCTCCGCCAGATCGTATGTGAACATGACCTGGGCCAGTTTCGAGTGATAATAAGCATGCTGAGTGTTGAACTTACGCTCACCGTTAAGATTGTCAAACTCAATGTCTAAAAACGGATAGGTGATTAAACCCTTAGAAGCCACCGTGATGATCCGGCTGGGAGCGCTCTTCTTCAGCAAACCAAGCAAGAGATGCGTCATCAGAAATATATTCACGTGGTTGGTGGCAAAAACCATCTCGACACCGTCGGCGGTCAAGGTGCTCTTCTTAAGTCCGTGGTCAAAATTCGCCGCGTTGTGAATGAGCACGTCCAGGCGATCATGGCGCTGTTTGAATTGCTCCACAAATTGACGAACCGAGGCTTGTAAGGCCATATCCACCAGCATCAGCTCAACCTTTTCGCTGTTTGCAGATTTGCGCACCTCTTCCAGCGCCTGCGCGCCGCGCTCGGCAGAACGGCAAGCCATCACTACGGTAGCACCGCACTTTACCAGCTGAGCCGCAGCCGCTTTGCCGATTCCGGAGTTGGCACCGGTAACGATGATGGTTTTTTGATCCAGGTTGTAGGTCATAGTTTTCCTAAAATCGATCTCGATTTATTGATTCTATATTTCCACGCCCAGGGCGTTACGGATGAAATAGCCCAGGATAAAGCTGAGGGTTGCCACACCCAGGCTCAGCGATGCCATCTCCAGGAAACGCCGGCGAAATGGCACGTCTTTCGCCACCGATATGTAATAGTTGAAAATCGCAATGATCAACACCGCAGAGACCAGGGCAAAAGCCAGACACAGGTAATAATTATCTAGAATAAGGTAGGGCACGATCAAGATCGTCACGGTGATGATATAGGCTACGCCTGTGTAAAGAGAAGCCTTGAGCGGGTGTTTATCGGTCTCTTCTGAGCGGGTGGAGAGGTATTCCGAGGCGCCCATAGAGAGAGCGGCAGCGATCCCGGTGATCAGCCCGCTCAAGGCGATCAGCTCGGTATTCTGCAAAGCCAGGGTCAGGCCCGCCAGGGCGCCGGTCAGCTCAACCAGCGCATCGTTCAGGCCTAAGACAATCGAGCCGGCATAGCGCAGGCTTTCCTCATCCAGCATATCGATCAAGGCCTGCTCATGCTCGTTTTCGTCCTCGAGAAACTCGTCAATCTCCTCGATCTTACCCTTCAATTGTTTGTATGCGCTTTGGGCATCCTCTTCACCACGCTCCATTAGCTTGATGCCGAAAGTGTATCCAAATAAACGGCTGGTCAGGTAATAAAACCACACCTTGAACCGGTCGGGCTCTACTTCTTGCTGGGTGTATTTTTTCCAGAGACGATAATGCCCCAGCTCGTCCTCGGCAATCCCTTCCAACACCTGCTGGTTTTGGGGCGCTTTGATCGACTTCGCCAGGCGCGAGTAGATATGGTTCTCGGTGATCTCGTTGCGCTGGAAAACTAGCAGTTGTTGGCGTAATTCAGGGGATATTTCCATCATGCTCCTCAATCCATGCGTGTCTGGTTGGCTGGTAATAGTGTCTTAATCATATTCCAGCACAGCACCTTTTGTCCAGCCGAATCGGTTCATCAGCATAAAAACCAAATTAGATACCGATTTGGTTGCCAGCGGGCGGGATGTCGGCTCTGCCGCGGCCTATTCCAGGGTTGTGGAAGGACAGGAATTGAGTTTTCTGGTAATCGATGGAAAAATTACGGATCAACAAACCGGGTATGAATGGAACGTCCTCGGTCAGGCGATCAAAGGCGAGGCGTCAAGGATCATTCAATCGTTCAGCTCGGCAAGTAAAAACGCAACAGGTCTGAAACATACTTTCCCTTTTCCATTACTGCCAAATAAATAGCAGCACTATCCTGCTGGGTCGGGTACCGTTCGACCAGCCATCCCTCCTCAAGGATTAGACGCGCAATAGCCGGGCTTTGACGGGCTGAAATCAGGCGGGGCAGGTCCTTTTGTTTTCGCTTGAGTATGAAATGGTACACCCACTGGTCGCCCTCATACCACCTTGGGCGAAGATACACCGGCTCTTCCACCTGCCAGCCTAGATCCAACGCAGCTAACAGCATCCGGTAGGTCTCATCAGAAGAATCCAATATATAGCCGTGTAGCTCGAGCTCTTCTCTTTGATCAGACATATTGTCTTTGTCAAGAGTTGTCATATAGGCCTCCGTGTGAATAGAATCTTATCGTATTATGTTTAACGCCAACACAACATCTGGTAAACAATTTGATAAGCGTCTATTAACAAGCCAGATCAAAGTACGTTTCAGCAATACCGGTAAATGCCAAAACTGTGCCCCAACGGGGCTTGACAAGAATGGTCCTTCCGTGTATATTTCAAATTATATTATAACAATATATTTTGTAATATTATTCTGGAGGAATTAATATGAGCAAAAGGCCACAGGTCTTATTCATTTGCACAGGCAATTCTGCCCGCAGCCAGATGGCTGAGGCGATTTTGAAGCGGTATGCAGACAATCAATTCGATGTGCGGAGCGCAGGCTTAGAGCCAAAAGGGATCAACCCCTTTACTGTCAGGGTTATGGAAGAAGCAGGTTACGACATGAGCGGACACCAATCAAAGAGCCTGCGCGAGTTCATGGGATACACCCACTCGCGCTATGTGATCACGGTATGCGGCCATGCAGATGCGAGCTGCCCGCGCGGACTTTGGTCGAGCGGGCAGAAGCTGCACTGGCCGTTTGACGATCCAGCGGTTTTTGAAGGCAGCGATGAAGATAAGCTGGCGAAGTTCCGCCAAATCCGGGATCAAATTGAACAAAAAATCCTGAGCTGGTTAGAGGAGATCGAAATTGCCCCCCAACCTAGTGGATAACGCACAACTGCAGTCACCTGTTGTACTGCGCATGCTGGCTCATCCGCTGCGCTGGGGATTAGTCAGAGCGCTATCTGCCAGTGACCGGCGGGTTCATGAGCTTGTTGAAATGGTACAGCAGCCGTACAACCTGGTCTCTTATCATCTGAAGCTATTGCGTCAATCCAAGATCGTTGTCTTACGAAAAAGTGACGCGGACAGCCGCGATTTGTATTACAGCTTGAATCTGGATAAGCTATTTGTGGATTACCAGAATGCTGCACATGCAATTCATCCCGGCTGGATATTGAATGAATCCACCCTTCCTATAACCCACCAAACCCCACGACGGGTTCTCTTCCTGTGCACACATAATAGCGCTCGCTCTCAAATCGCAGAGGGCTTACTTCGCCACATGGGAGGTGATAATTACCTGGTTTGCAGCGCGGGCAATCTACCACAGCCTATACACCCCGAGACAATAGCGGTAATGAAGGAATTGGGGATTGACATCCGTGAACAATACTCCAAACATATCACTGAGTTAAGAGACCAACCATTCGATGATATTATCACCGTTTGCGACCGGGTGCGCGAGGCATGCCCAACTTATGAGTTCTGTAACCCCACGATTCATTGGAGCATCCCAGACCCAACCGCCATTCCAGATCCTGTGGAGAGACACCAGGCATTTACCCACACAGCCAGGGAGATCGAACGCCGCATCCGCCAGTTTATGTCTTATTCTTAACTCGACTTTTGCAGCTTAAAAAATGAATAGCCAAACCGTCGCAGAAGGGGTGTTTTCGCTGTCCAGGGCTGACCGCAGGCAAAACCCTATCCACCCCACCTGGGTCATAACAGGTGAGGCAGCAATCGCCTACCAACCGCTGAGCTCAAGAACGGCAGACCGCCTGGATCAAAGGAGCCATGATCTGGGGTAAGGAGTGTCCTTGGGTCAGACCGAAGCTGATGAAGCCAGCCAGGCACCACAAAGCCTGCGCTTGTGAGGCTCGCCGCCAGGTTGCTGGGCCACCTGTCAGTTGCTGCTGGAGTTGGTGCTGAAGCTTTTTCTGGAGGTCAGGGTCGTGTTGGGCGGCACGCAGTAAGCTATAGACCACCGCCACCAAAGCGACATGGCGTTGAACGGCGCTGAAGCGGCGCAGTTGATACTGATCCAGCCCTTCGGCCTTGCCTTCCTCGTGATAGACTTCCACCGGCCAGCGATGACGGCGAATGCGGGTGATGCCAATGGCCTGCCAATACAAGCGATTGCTGATGTAAAAGGTAGGGTTGTCCGACAGATCTGCCCGGCGGTAGTTGATGACCAGGCGCTGTTTGCCAAAGCTGTGGAGGTGGTGCGTGCGGCAGTAGCTGTAGTAGCTCTCCCGCTGCCCCTTGTAATGGATGGTGATCTTCTTGAAGATCGGTTGGCCCTGATTTTGGAGCGCTTCCAGGTGAGCGGCTTTGAGTTGCTCGGCGAAGTCTTTCAGGCTCATTGGGCCGGTTTCCAGGTGCACTTTGTCCGTTTCGGCCAGGGTACCCACATAGGGCAGCTTCAAAGTCTGGTCGAGAAACCGGCAGAAATCCGGCTGGGTGAACCAGGTGTCAAAGGTCACCGGGCGTTTTTCTTCCGGATGACGCTCGACCCACAGGGTCAGCATCTTCTCCACCAGGATCAGCTTGCTATCATATAAGGCTTGCAGTTCCGGGTGGCTCTTCTGCCGCCGGCGCCACACGCCCATCAGGTAGCCCCGCCACTTCCGCGGATCGCTTTCCTTCAGGGCTTCTTTACTCCCTTTCAGGGGGATACCGGCTGCCCGGATGCCTTGCTCCAGCTTCTCCAGATCCACCGGTTCCCACAAACAGAATAGCAGCGGGTAATCGGTTTCATCGTCGGAGTAGTGAATGGTCACCAGATTGTGCGCCCAGACATAGGCGCCGGTCGTGTGGTCAAACAGCAGGGCAATCTGCTCAAAGTCTTGCCCAAAGTGGGTTAACAGCGTGTCATCCACCCCCAGGACCCCCAGCGGTTTCCTGCGGGTACCCGCTAGGCTCTCTAAGAGAGCTAAGCGAGCCTGGTTCAAGTCTTCCAGAGAAAATGGACTTTCGGTGAGCAAGCGGTTGAGAGAACTCTGGTTGCGGCTCTCAATCACAAACAGGCGGTTGATCCCGTCCACGGTTTTGTTCTCTGACACGATCAAACCACTGATGTAGCGTTCGAATTCGATCAGCGCTTCGGGCGAGAACACTTTCGCAAAGTGCGGGGCATAATGCGCCACCAGTTCAGGAAACTCAACCAAGGGAAGCATGGGGCACCTCCAGAGGATTGTCTTCCCTTCAATTGTACTGATTTTGCTGTCCCTTGTCTCTCTGTTTGGCTATTCAGTTTTCTAGGTGCTCGATAATCATTATGTCACTGCAAAAGTCGAGTCATTATACCAACTGAGGGCAAAGGTCTGTCCTTTATGGTTTGATTAAGATATGAGTTACGCACTCGATTGGGAAGATCGGAAGAGCG
>JBFYSV010000209.1:0-4376 GCA_041301185.1 Anaerolineae bacterium | reverse complement strand
CTTACCCTGCACGTTGGGCTGGATACTTTTGCCCCGGTAACCGAAGACCAGCCCGGAGAGCACCGCATCCACACTGAGTGGTGCGAGGTCCCGCCGCAGACCGCGGATGCGGTCAACCGGGCGCGTAAAGGCGGGGGCCGGGTCATCGCAGTGGGGACTACCAGCGTGCGCACCCTGGAAAGCGCCGCCCAGGGGGCAGCTGCCGGGGAGGTGGTTTCGTCCCGCCAGGGCTCAACCGATTTGTTCATCTTGCCCGGCTACCGTTTTTTGGCGGTGGATGCCATGATCACCAATTTCCACCTGCCGAAATCCACCCTGATCATGTTGGTCAGCGCCTTTGCCGGGCGAGAAGCCATCTTGAACGCCTATGAAAATGCCAAGGGACACGGCTACCGTTTTTATTCTTTTGGGGATGCCATGCTGATCCTGTGATGCCAGTAACCGGGCAGGTTGCCGGTACAGGAGGATAAGGTCTATGCAGAAGTGGGAGCAGTTGGAAAAGCAGGTGATCGAGTGCTGCCAGTGTCCCCGCCTGGTCGCCTGGCGCGAGCAGGTCGCTCGGGAGCGCAAACGGGCGTATCGAGATTGGGAATATTGGGGCAAACCCGTTCCGGGGTTTGGCGACCGCCAGGCGCAGCTGCTGGTGGTGGGTCTGGCGCCCGGGGCGCATGGCGCTAACCGAACCGGGCGGATGTTCACCGGGGATGGCTCTGGCGAATTTCTATACCGCGCCCTGCACCGGGCAGGATTCGCCAACCAGCCGACCTCCCGGCATATTGACGACGGGCTGGCGCTGGCAGGCATGTACATCTCGGCGGTGTGCCGCTGCGCGCCGCCGGCTAACAAGCCGCTGCCTGAGGAGATCGCCAACTGCCTGCCCTACCTGGATCGTGAGTTGCACTTGCTGGTGAACATTGAAGGGATCGTTGCCTTAGGGCGGATCGCTTTCGACCATACCTTGCGCATCCTGCGTAACAATGGTCATTCCATCCCCCGCCTGGATTTTGCCCATGCGACGGAGTACAACCTGGGAGCTGATCTCCCCTGGCTGATCGCCTCCTACCATCCAAGCCGCCAGAACACGCAAACCGGACGGCTGACGCCAGAGATGTTCGATGCTGTTTGGCAGCGAGGGCGAGAATTACTCGGCAGATAAGCTGATGAGAGCCATCCGTGCACCGGATTAGAGTGACATCACCTGGTTGCGACCGGATTGCTTGGCGGCGTACATCGCGGTATCGGCCCGCTTGATCAGGGCATCCAGGTTGGTCACATCGGTGGTCAGACCGGAGACCCCCAGGCTGATGCTGGTCTGGATCAGCTCGTTTTCCTTAGGGATGACCGCATCTGCCACGCAGCGCCGCAGGCGCTCTGCCACCAGCGAGCCCATTCGCATGGGGGTTTCCGGCAGCAAGATCACGAACTCATCTCCCCCATAACGCCCCAGGATATCGATCCGGCGCAATTGCTTGACGCAGCGGGTGGCGATATTGCGCAAGACGTGATCCCCGGTGAAGTGCCCGTGGACGTCGTTAATTTCCTTCAAGTGATCGACATCCATCATAATCACTGTCAGAGGGTGGTTGAAGCGAAAGCTGCGCTCGATCTCCCGCTCTCCCAGCTCGTAGAAACCCCGCCGGTTGTAGAGACCCGTCAGGGCGTCGGTCAGCGCCAGTTTTTGCACCTCGGCATGCAGCTCGGCGTTCAGGATGGCGTTGGTGGCGGTCGCAGCGATGCTCTCCAGCAGGTGCAGATCCCTCTGGGAAAACGCGGCAGGCACGGAGGACTCTAGAGAGAGTGCTCCCAGGACGCGGTCGTTGAGAATTAGCGGAGCAACGATCGCTGACTGGATCGCGCTCATCTCAGGAATCAGCTCTTTGCGCGGGTTGGGGATATCTTGGGTCGCATCGTGAATGATCAGCGGCTGGCGCTCGCGTACTGCTCGGGCAACGTAGCCGCTGCTCTCCGAATAAGAGAACTTCTTGATGCGTGGGTCGGCATAGCCGATGCTGGCGCGCAGCTCCAATTGCCCCGTATCGCGGGCGATCAGGTGCAGGGTGCCTTTCTGAGCCATTGGCAGCGCAGCGGTGGCAGCATCCAGGATCTGCCCCAGCAGGGTTTCAATGTCCAAGGTGGAGAGCAAAGCCCGCGTGGCGGTGTGGAGCGCCGAAAGCTCGCGGTTGTGTTGCTCTGCGGCAATCTCGGCTTGCTTTAGGGCGGTGATATCGTGCCCAATTGCCTGGATTTCAACCAGCCTGCCTTGGGGTTTGAAAAAGCCCTGGCAGTTCCAGTGGTGCCAGCGCTGCCTGCCATCTGGCAGGTGGATGGGATGGGTCAGGGAGAACTCCGGATGGTCCCGGCTCAGGGCGGAGAGATTCACCCGCCATTCTTCGGCAAGCGGGCGGTCGAGGCTATCCAAAAAGTTGCGCACCTGGCGGTCTTACCTGCGCAGATCCAGGCAGCGCTCCAGGGATTGGTTGGCGTAGGTGATGGTGCCATCTGGGAGCATGCGGCAAATGAAGATGCGCTCGCTCTCAACAACAGCTCGATAGCGGGCCTCTACAATGGTAAGCTCGTGCTGCGACTCGATCAAAATTTGGAGTGCTTTTTGCAGGGAAGGAGAAGGCTGGGTATCGAAAGGCTGGTCATCCGCAAATTTCCCGTTGCTGCCTTTCATGAGATGGTTATACACCACCAGCATGGATGAGCAGGTGGATAGCAGGTCGTCTGTTCGCAGAGTTGAATCTTCGATATGATTCTGTAAATCGGCGATCTGTTTTTTAAGCGCCTCGATCTTATTAGTCAGATTGTCCGCCACTCAACCCTCCCAGGATAGTCCACTCTGCTTCAGCCGTCCCCGTCTGATGTCGTCGTCGGCATGCTACCAGCCCGCCATATATGGGACAATCACCTGTTGTATCCCCACATATGCCCGGTAATCTAATTTTACAACATCTTCCCCGCGCTGAGAAGTAGCGAATTGCGCAGGGAAGCCTCCAAATGATACTGACAGGTAGGTGAACGCCAACAGGGTGCTCAGGCAGGCTATGCCCAAGCATCCCGGTCAGCAAGATGGCGAAATTCTAAAAGGGTGAAGTGCCTGTTGTGATCAGGAGGATCTCAAGCACCAGCTCGAGAGGAAAAGATCACCATATCGCGGCGGAGCAAGGCAAAAGGCACCCGGAAAGGTTTCATGGCGGGGATGTTCAGGGGCGTGACTTGAATATCATAGATCGAGGTGAAGGCTTCCTTGATCACGTCCAGGTAGCTTTCCAGGCTGGTCTGGGATGACATGCGCACACTCCCGTCAAAGCGGAATGCCCCTACCAGGACGGTTACCGGCTCCATCTTGCGCATCGGTTCGTTGGAGTCATAATCCACCGGATCACTTGCCGGAGGGCGCATGTGGAAGGCGCTGATCAGCGCCGAGGGCAGGAACAGCTCCTGAAATGAGAGGCTTTTCGGATTGCTACCGGCACTCAAATCAAGGACCTGGGCAGAGTAAAGGGTAATGAACTGGGGCACCATCGGTGTCCGCAGCCAGGTGCTGACCCGGATCACGCTCTTGGTGACGACTTCACCGACCAGCAGGCTGTTGAGTGTATAGATCATCACCGCGGTGGCTTTATCGTCATTGGTAAGCTTGTAAGGTTTGCTTGAGGTTTCCATACAGGTTTATCCTGGTTAGAACATGCGGAGGAGAGATTATCAACCTCGTTTGCCCGCCGAGGGTATCCAGTCGCAGGCATTGTTATATAATGGGAGTACGCTATCTGAACAGCCCGTATTTGGATTATAATCTTCAAATCCGGGCTTTACCCATCATCTTTGATAAGAGGCTGAGAGAATATGCGCGCGGTAGACATCATCATAAAAAAAAGGGATAAAGGCGAGCTGACGGCTGAAGAGATTGAGTTCTTTATCAAGGGCTATACGAACGGCGATATCGCCGATTACCAGGCGGCTGCCTGGGCGATGGCAGTCTTGCTGAATGGAATGACGCCGGATGAAACTACCAATCTGACCCTGGCAATGGCCCACTCAGGCGAGATGCTCGACCTGAGCCAGGTTGTCCCGGTTGCGGTGGATAAGCATTCAACCGGTGGGGTGGGCGATAAAACGACCCTGGTGGTTGATCCGCTGGTGGCAGCTTGCGGGTTGGCGGTCGGGAAGATGTCCGGGCGGGGATTGGGCTTTAGCGGGGGGACTGTGGATAAGATGGAGTCAATCCCGGGTCTCCGCACCGATCTCAGCATCGAGGAATTCCTGGCACAACTGGGCAGCGTTGGTTTGGTGCTCACCGGGCAATCTGCCGACCTGGCGCCAGCGGATGGCAAGCTATATGCCTTGCGAGACGTCACCGGAACGGTGCGATC
>JBFYSV010000204.1:0-18167 GCA_041301185.1 Anaerolineae bacterium | reverse complement strand
CCCGTTGGATATGGCAGCCATTGCGGGGGGAAAAACGCGCAATCACCGCTGCGCGCAAGCTTTCTCCCGCGATGATGCCATGAATGACGCCTTGAAACGTGCGCCGGGTGCGTTCATCGCCAATCAAACTGTCAAACGCACTCAAAAAGGTCTCGCTTGCGTCCCATTCGCATTGTTCTAATTCCATTTCGCACACTATACCGCTAAATCTCGGCCCTTTCTCGATTTTTGGGTAGGATAATGGTCGGATTGTATCGCATGTCAAGCATTTATGTCCGGATCTCAGAATTTTCCTCCTTGACCTTTCCCGTTTTCCACATTAAAATCCAGTGCTGCGAGTTTGTCAGCCTTGCGACGGTTCTGAGTGCCTTTAGATCGTGCGAAGGCCAGCAACCCGCAAGGCTGAATAGTTTTGGATGGGCTGTGTTCGAAAACCTGACTGAACGCCTGGAGAATGTATTCAAACAGCTCCGCCGCCGGGGCAAGCTCAATGAGCAAGATGTTGACCTGGCGATGCGGGAGGTCCGTTTGGCTTTGCTGGAAGCAGACGTGAACTATGCTGTGGTTAAAGACTTCGTTGCCCGAGTGCGAGAGCGGTCAGTAGGCGCGGAAGTATCCAGGGCATTAAATCCAGGACAGCAGGTGATCAAGATTGTCAATGAAGAACTGATCGCCACCCTGGGATCGCCTGAACGTTTAAATTTGAGCGGACCAAAACCACGAGTGATCATGCTGGTCGGTTTGCAAGGTTCTGGCAAGACCACCGCGGCAGGAAAGCTTGCCCTCTTACTGCGCTCGCAAGGAGAGCGGGCGATGTTAGTCGCCTGTGATCCATATCGACCGGCAGCTGTGCGCCAATTGGAAACGCTAGGCGAGCAATTGAACGTGCCTGTTTTTTTTGAACCCGGCGTTCAACCACCCGAGCTCGCCGTGCACGCTTACGAAAAAGCCAGTAAGGGCGGCTACACACTGTTAATCCTGGACACTGCCGGGCGTTCTCAGTTGGATGATGCCCTGATGAGTGAGCTGCAGGCGATCCGGCAGAAGGTTACCCCCGTGGAGACCTTGCTGGTAGTTGATGCGATGATCGGTCAAGAAGCGGTCAATGTTGCCAAGGGATTCAGGGATGTGGTCCCCCTGACTGGCTTGATCTTAACCAAGATTGACGGCGATGCACGCGGCGGGGCAGCGATCTCGATCCGCTCGGTAACCGGGGTGCCGATCAAGTACCTCGGCACTGGAGAATCCCTGAGCGGGATCGAGGTCTACGATCCCACACGCCTGTCTTCACGTATCTTGGGTATGGGTGATATGATCGGCTTGATCGAAAAAGCCGAAGCTGCTTTCGATCAGGAGGCTGCTCAGGAGCAAGCCGAGAAGCTGATGTCTGGCGAGTTCACCCTCGAAGACTTTGCCAATCAGCTGCGCCAGCTCCGGAAGATGGGACCACTAGGACAGTTGCTCGAGATGTTGCCGGGTGGGATGGGACAGATGGCGCGCCAGATTGACCCAAAGGATGCTGAACACCAGCTAAAATTAACTGAGGCAATCATTAACTCGATGACATTAGTCGAGAAACGCCGCCCAGATGTCCTGAATGCCAGCCGCCGCCGGCGAATTGCCAGGGGATCGGGGACTGAAGTGCAGGATGTAAACCGGTTGATCAAGCAGTATCGCGAGGCTCAACGCCTCTTTAAGACACTAAAAAAATCGGGCATGCGTGGCTTGCCACGGATGTTTGGTTAATAATCACCATTACAAAAATGTAAGGAGATAGTTTTATGGTTCGAATTCGATTGCGCCGCATTGGAGGAAAAGGACAGCCAAGTTATCGTCTGGTGGCTGCCGATAAGGAAAGCCCTCGAGATGGTCGTTTCCTGGAGATTCTGGGTTTCTATAATCCGAGAACCCATCCGGCAACGATCCAGCTCAAGGAAGAGCGGTTATATGATTGGATAAAAAAAGGAGCTCAGCCGAGCGACTCTGTCGAGCAGGTGTTGAAAAGCGCCGGCTTCTTTGAGCGCTACGAACGCCTGAAGCAGGGCGAAGCAGTAGAGGTCTTACTTGAGGAAGCTAGGGTCGCTGAAGCTGCACGCAACACCAGTCCGAAGACCAGCGCTACATCACCCTCCAGCAAGGGCTAAATGCCCCAGCGCGAGTGGTTAATATTATTAGTGCCGCCTTTCATCCTAACCGGAGATTGCATTAATCTCAGTTTTTTGCTTTTTTAAGCGGGAGAAAAACCGTGAAGGAATTAATCGAATATATTGCCCAGTCACTTGTTGATGATCCTACCCAGGTTCAGGTAACCCAGGCAAGGCACGGTTCGTCGGTCAGCCTTCGCTTGCAGGTTGCCAAAGAGGATATGGGAAGGGTGATCGGTAAAGGCGGGCGAGTAGCTAATGCAATGCGGATATTGTTGCGAGTTTCCGCTGCCCAGGAGGGGAAACGGGCTACGCTGGATGTAGAAGACCCACGATGAGCCATTTTGAGGATCAGCCTCTCAACGAGCAGTCCGCAGGCTCGCCTTCCCCTGGCGAGCCTGTATTCTTAGTGATTGGCAAGCTGCGCAAACCGCACGGTGTACGGGGTGAAATTTCGATGGAAGTGCTGACCGATTTTCCAGAACGAATTACGTCTGGTAGCACGGTCTTTATCGGATCAACTCATCGGGCTACTCCTATTCGCAGCCTCCGCTGGCATAATCAGCTCCTGCTGCTTTCTTTCCAGGGTTATGCCGACCTCGATCAGGTTGGTGTGTTACGCAACCAGTATGTCTATGTTCGTACTGACCAACTCGATTCTTTAGCAGAGGACGAGTATTACCATCACCAGATACTTGGACTGCAGGTATTCAGCGACTCCGGAGAACCTTTAGGGGTCGTCACAACAATCCTTGAGACCGGTTCAAACGATGTGCTGGTAGTAGAATCACCTACAGGTAAAGAGATCTTACTTCCGGTCATCGATGAGGTCATCTTGAGGATTGACCTGGCAGGAGGAACAATCCATGTTCACTTGCTACCTGGCCTGCTTCCTTGACAGGTTAGATTTCGCTGTGGTATTCTGATTGCGTTTTTTGCCAGGTGGATTGCATATTCAATAGCATTTCTGGAATGATGGAATACGACTGAATGGAAGATCGCCAATATTGCCCGGGGAGTAAAGCAAGTGCCTGATACCAGGAAGTATTGGGTCGGATTCAATCTGACCAGGGGCATCGGTCCTACCCGTTTGAAGCTGCTGCTGGATCATTTTGGCGGCATCGAAAGGGCATGGCAGGCATCTCCTCAAGAACTTCACGCAAGCGGGTTAGCCCAAAAAGTGGTGGAAAATTTTCTCCAGGTGCGTGCCCAGGTTTCCCTGGACCGAGTCTGGGAGAACATTGAAACCCGCGGGATTGAAGTGTATACCTGGGAAGACGAAGGCTACCCAAAGCGCCTGAAGGAGATTGACCAACCACCACCGGTTTTGTATGTGAGGGGCAGTCTCTTGCCAGATGATGATTGGGCTGTGGCAATTGTTGGTACCCGGCGGGTGACCAGTTATGGGCGGCAGGTGGCTGAGAATGTGTCTGCCTTCCTTGCCCGCAATGGGATAACGGTAGTCAGCGGGCTGGCGCGCGGGGTAGACGCCATCGCGCACAAGGCAGCACTGGAAAACGGCGGTCGTTCTATCGCAGTGCTGGGTAGCGGTGTAGACCAGATCTATCCGCCCGAGAATCGCAGGCTGGCAGAGGAGATGATAAAGAACGGAGCCCTGCTCAGCGATTATGCCCTGGGCACACCTCCTGAAAGCCAGAATTTTCCTCCCAGGAACAGGATTATCTCTGGATTAGCTCAAGCGGTTGTGATTGTTGAGGCTGGAGAGCGAAGCGGCGCCTTGATTACTGCCAGCTTTGCGGCGGACCAGGGGAGAGAAGTATTTGCTGTCCCGGGTAATATCAATGCTCCGCAAAGCAGAGGCACCAACCGGTTAGTTCAACAAGGTGCCCATCCATTGGTCGACCCTCAGGAGATCCTGGAAATATTGAATATGACCATGGTAAGCCAGCACCAGGCTGCGCGCAGTGTGCTGCCTGCCGATGCCACCGAGGCCGCACTCTTGCGCGCACTGAGCCAGGAACCATTGCATATTGACGAGATTTGTTATCACGTTGCAATGCCAATCGAAAAAGTAACCGCAACCCTGGCAATGATGGAGTTGAAAGGCATGGTCCGGCAGCTGGGAGGGATGCACTATGTGGCGGTTAGAGAGATTCCAGCGGAATACGGATAACAAGATGGGGAGAGTTGATGATGTTTGAACACTATTACGCAGTCATCATGGCAGGCGGGGGTGGGACGCGTTTATGGCCGCTTTCACGCCAGGCACGACCAAAACAAATGCTCCGCCTGATAGATGAGCGTAGCTTATTCCAGACCTCGGTGGAAAGATTGAGCGGATTATTTCCCTGCGAGCGGATCTTTGTGGTCACCGTCGCAGAGCAGGCGGCTGAGCTGCACAGGCATTGCCCGGATATTCCCGAGGAGAACTTTCTGATTGAACCGATGCCAAGGGGCACTGCATCGGTTGTTGGCTTAGCCGCCATCGCTCTCAAACAGCGTGATCCTCAAGCGGTGATGGCAGTCCTTACGTCTGACCACTATATTGGTGATGAGACCAGCTTTCGGGAGATCCTGGCATCAGCCCATGATGTAGCCCAGGATGGTTTCCTGGTTACATTGGGAATCACACCCACCTTTGCGGCAACCGGTTATGGTTATATTCAGCAAGGTGAGCTGATAAAAAAATATAACCAGATGGATGCTTACCGGGTGTTGAGCTTCAAGGAAAAACCAGATGAGCAGACGGCCCAAGAGATGCTTGTCCAGGGTGGGCATGCCTGGAATTCCGGGATGTTCATCTGGCGGGTAGATCGCGTTCTGGAAGAATTTTCAGTTCACATGCCGGATATCTATGCTGGCTTGAGCGAGATTTATTCAGCCTGGGGTACAGCAAAACAGAAGCGCGTGGTGGAGAAGGTGTGGCCTCAATTGCGGGTGGAAACCATCGATTATGGCATCATGGAGGCTGCCCAACAGGTTGCGGTGATCCCAACCCGGAGATTGGGCTGGAGCGATGTTGGCAGTTGGGACTCCCTTTTTGAGGTTTTGAACAGCGATGACGATGGCAATATCATCATGGGGGGCAAGCACATCGGACTGGATACGAGTACATCCCTGGTTTACGTGAACCAGGAGCACCGCCTGATTGTTACAATTGGAGTGAACGACCTGGTGGTTGTCGATACCGGTGATGTCCTTTTGGTCTGCCGAAAGGAGCAAGCCCAGAAAGTACGCCAGGTTGTTAACCAACTAAAACAGAGCGGGGAAGAATACATATAGAGGAGTGTCTCCCTTGGAAGCTTACTGTGTAAAGTGTAAGACCAAACGCGAAGTCAACAACCCCGAGCCAGTTTTTACCGATGCTGGACAGCCGGCTACCCGCGGCATTTGTTCTGTATGTGGGGCCAATATCTACCGGATGGGAAAAACCGAGGCTCACCAGGCTCTTGATGCCAGCTCTGGAGATGGGGGCAGGCGGTCGCGGCGATCTGGCAAGCTGGTGATCGTCGAGTCTCCTGCAAAAGCGCGCACGGTCGGCAGGTTCCTGGGCAAAGAATATACGGTCAGGGCGTCGGTTGGTCACGTGCGTGACCTGCTCCGCTCTCAACTGTCAGTTGATGTTGAGAATAATTTCAACCCCAAATACCGGGTACCAAACGAAAAGAGAGCCGTCGTTAAGGAGCTAAAATCCCTGGCTAAGAAGTCTGAAGAGGTGTATTTGGCTACCGATCCGGACCGGGAAGGTGAGGCTATTGCCTGGCACCTGATAGAAGCTGCCGAGATCAGCTCCATGAACTTGTCCCGGGTTGTTTTCCATGAGATTACTGAACCTGCGGTTGCAGAAGCGTTTGCTCACCCGCGGGGGATTAATATGGACCTGGTTAATGCCCAGCAAGCCAGGAGAGTCCTCGACCGGCTGGTGGGTTATAACTTGAGTCCCCTGCTGTGGCGAAAAGTGCGCGGCCGGCTTTCTGCCGGACGTGTTCAGTCGGTTGCCTTACGGTTGATCGTTGAGCGGGAGCGGGAGATCGATGCGTTCATCCCGGTAGAGTACTGGACAGTGGAAGCCGAGTTTCTTCCCCAGGGCGGTAAAGACAGCTTCATTGCCAGGCTGGCGCGGGTAGATGAAAGCGAGCCGCAGCTTGGCAAAAAAGAAGAAGTTGACCCCATCCTGGAAGACATGGAGACCGCCGCGTATTCGATCAGCAAGATCAAGCGTGGAGAGCGTAAGCGCAGTCCGGCAGCGCCTTATACTACCAGCACCCTCCAGCAGGAAGCCTCTCGCCGCTTAGGTTATACCGCTCGGAGGACGATGGCGGTTGCCCAACAGCTGTACGAGGGAATCGACGTGGGGCAGGGGGGAGCCATCGGTTTGATTACCTATATGCGGACCGACTCGACCACTGTATCGGAGCTAGCCCAGAATGAAGCGCGTGAATTTATCGCTACGCGTTATGGAGACAGTTTTTTGCCCAGGGTACCCCCGAGGTATAAAACCAAGGCGCGCGGCGCGCAGGAAGCCCACGAAGCCGTCCGGCCTACATCGGTATTGCGCCAGCCGGAAAGCCTAAAAGATTTTCTCTCGCGTGACCAATATCGCCTCTACCAGCTCATCTGGCAACGCTTTGTTGCCTCGCAAATGGCAGCAGCTATTTTTGACACACTCTCCGTTGAAGTGACTGGAACAACCCCAGAGCATACTTATTTGCTGCGGGCTTCGGGATCCACCGTGCGTTTCGCCGGGTTCTTAATTGTTTACGAGGAAGCCAGGCAAGAAGACCCGGTGCAAGAAGAGGAAGAAACCAAAATCCCGCCGGGTCTGTCAGAGGGTCAGGTACAAACGCTGGTTCGTCTGTTGCCTGAACAGCATTTTACCCAACCGCCACCCCGCTATACCGAAGCCACCCTGGTGCGGACCTTAGAAGAGAACGGGATTGGGCGACCTTCCACGTATGCACCTATCTTATCGACGTTGCAACAAAGAGGTTACGTAGTGCGGGATGGAAAGCGGTTGACACCCACAGAAACCGGTATTCTGGTAAATGATTTGATCACCGAGCATTTTCCAAATATCGTGGATGTTAACTTCACTGCCAACATGGAAGCCGAGCTGGATAAAATTGCCTCCGGCGAGCAACAGTGGGTTGAAGTGGTCCACGATTTTTACCAGCCATTCTCCAGGCAGGTTGAACAAGCAGAAGAGAAAATGCCGGAAATGAAGACCGGTCCTGAACCAATCGGTCGTCTTTGCCCAGAATGCGGTCACGATCTGGTCATTCGATGGGGGCGTTACGGTAAATTCATCAGCTGCAGTAATTTCCCGGATTGCCGCTACACCGAAGCCTGGCTGGAAAAGATCGGCATTCGCTGCCCGCAGGATGGTGGCGATATTGTAGAGCGGAAGACCCGCAAGGGGCGTGTCTTTTACGGCTGTGCCAATTATCCGGGTTGTGAGTTCACCTCGTGGAAGAGGCCTATCCCAAAAGCATGTCCAGAGTGTGGCGGGCTGCTGGTCATCGCTGATAAGCACAATGCGCAATGCCTGAAATGCGAGCAGCGTTTTTCGTTGGATGAAGTCAGCAGCGATGATGTGACCGAAACGGTATAAATCTTGCACCATCTCCTGGGAATATGTCGTTTTTTCTCCGCTTAGAGCGAAAGCGATACGAATGTTGTTGAACCTTTGTTCTAAGATGTGATAAAATATAAATAGAATATGTTGCGAACTTTGCAACTATCGTCTACAATTAGTGCGGCAACTTGATCTATTCTGATCACCGGTCCCCGGGTATTCTATAGCGGAGCAAGCATGTCCGTCGTTAGGGGAAATGACAAGTTAAGAACCTGTTCAATGGAGAATGTGTAACGATGAACACTATCCGCGAGCAATTCAATAAACCTTTGATCATCGGCGCAATCGGGTTAATCCTCGGGCTTTTCCTGGGTGTTCTGTATGGATGGGTGATTAATCCTGTGGAATGGTCCGATGCAGATATTATCCATTTGCGGGAAGATTTGCAAGTGGATTACCTGCGAATGGCAATCGACTCGTATGCATATAACAAGGATGCTGCACTCGCTACGGAGCGTTATAACCGGTTGGGAGAGCTGGGGGAGCAAACCCTGGCAGCGGTTGTGGCAGATCCGGGCAACGTCAAGCCTGAGGATATCACTTCGTATACGGTTGCAGTAGGAGCAGCACCACCGTTGATTCCTGGCGTGACTGCTGTACCGGAGGAACCGGAATCGGGTGGAAGTGTGCAACGCATCCTGCTGCCTCTTTTATGTATTGTCCTGTTGGTTTTGGTAGCAGGTCTGGTGTTTTGGTTTATTTACCGTGGTCGCAGTGGGCGTGCACCCAATGGAGCCCCAGGCAAGCCAGCCCCAGAGCCAACCCGCCAGGAAGAATGGCCTGCCTATACCACGGTAGGTGAAGAAGCCCCGATGGTCCAGTTTATGGCTTCTTACCGGCTGGGTGATGACCTGTTTGACGACTCGTTTAGCATCGATTCCCCCGCTGGTGAATTCTTGGGTGAGTGCGGGGTGGGGATTTCTGAGACAATTGGTGTAGGTGAGCCAAAGCGGGTTACAGCGTTTGAAGTTTGGCTGTTTGACAAGAATGATATTCAAACAGTGACGAAAGTATTGATGAGCGCTCATGGTTTCCTGGACGAATCTGCCCGCCAACGATTGGCAGCCAAAGGCGAGCCGGTTTTGGCGGAACCTGGCACAGAATCGGTTCTGGAAACGCAGACGCTGCGCCTTGTAGCAAGGGTCGTGGATTTGGGCTACGGGGAAGGAGCACTGCCGGAGCACAGCTTCTTTGATCGAATGATCCTGGAGCTGGCTGTCTGGCCGAAGGCTTGATGAAAAAAGATGTGCGGGTGGCAGCAGAAACGCCCGCACATCTCTTTTAAAGCCGAATTTATTCTATCCCGAGAATTTTGAAATTGATCGGACCGGCTGGGGTTGATGCTGTTACCGTATCTCCTACCTGGTGCCCGATCAAGGCACGCCCAATCGGAGATTCGTTGGAGATGCGGCCGTTTTTGGGATCAGCCTCTTTGGCACCTACTAAATGGTAGGTCTCAGGGGGCTCATTCTCTTCCTGGATTGTCACGCGTACGCCCACTTCGACTGTATCCCGTTGGGCATTGCTCTCAACAACAATGATAGCGTTCTTGAGCAGGTATTCCAGCTCCCGGATTCGCCCCTCCAGAAAAGCCTGGTCTTCTTTTGCTTTGTGGTAATCCGCGTTCTCAGATAAGTCGCCCATCTGGATTGCGGAACGCAGACGGCGCGCCATCTCATCCCGTTGGGGGCCCTTCAGGTTTTCAAGCTCAGTTTTTAATCTGGCTGCTCCTTCAGCAGTCAGGTAGGGTTGTTCACTCATCATAACTCCAAAACCAACGCGTTGGTTTGATCAACGTTTATTTATCCGAGTACTCTGAGATTATACATGATTTATGACTTGGTAAGCGGATCGAAGAGTTTCTGGTACTCGTCTACAGCAAATCGATCGGTCATCCCGGCAATATAATCACAGATTGTGCGTTCCAGGCTGCGCTCCTCGATCTGCTCGCGAATATGGTATGGAAGTATGGCTGGCTCAGAACGATAGGCCTTAAATAAATCTGTAATGATACGCTCTGCTTTTACCGCCATGCGGACCACTCGAGAATGCCGGTATAGATTTTTGTAAAGGAAATCTTTGATCTGCCTGTTGCGGCGGTGCATATCTTCGCTAAAGACGATAACATTATATGGCAGACGCTGGAGATCTTCAACAGAGCGCACGTTGCCGTCTCGCAAGCGCTGGTGGGTAGCATATACCAGGTCAGTCACTTCTATTCCAATTAATCGGCGAATCAGGCGATGGCGGGTTAACTCATCGAGGATCGTATCCCGCCAACCGATGCTATCTGAGAGGATTTCCCACAACGTGATACCCGCCAGATCATTTGGCGTAATCATTCCGGATCGCAGCCCATCATCCAGATCATGGGCTGTATAAGCCAGCTCGTCGGCGACATTTGCTATTTGGGCTTCCAGGTTACCGCGCAGCTGAGGACTATATTCTGAGGCATCCGAAACATCATACTCCGACTCGTGTTTGACGATCCCTTCCCGCACCTCCCAGGTTAGATTGAGTCCGGGGAAATCGGGGTAACGGTTTTCCAGGAGGGTCACAATCCGCAAAGATTGCTTGTTATGATCAAACCCACCGAAGTCTTGCATCAAGCGCGCCAGGGTCACCTCTCCGGAGTGCCCGAAGGGTGAGTGACCAAGATCGTGAGCCAGGCAAATGGTTTCAACCAGGTCTTCGTTTGCACCCAGAGCGCGGGCGATGGTACGGGCGATCTGAGCCACTTCCAGGGTATGGGTCAGGCGGGTGCGGTAATAATCACCCTCGTAGTTGATGAATACCTGGGTCTTGTACTCAAGCCGCCGGAAGGCTGTTGTATGCAGGATCCGGTCGCGGTCCCGCTGGAATGCAGTCCTGTATTCAGGCTCGTCATCGGGATAGGCTCGACCTTTTGAGTTCTTGCTGCGCATCCCATATGGCGCCAGGGTGCGATCTTCAATTTCATCCAGTTGGGTACGAGTGTTGATCATAGCAGATGAGTATCCATCCTAAGGGAACTGCCCGGTGTGTTCGTTTTCAGGTTGAGATTTGTAACGCAGGGTTGTTCCAGCAGACTCTCCCAGCAAGGCACGCTTGACATTGCCAGGAGATTCTCCTGAGAAAATCTGTATCACCAGATCGGGATATTCCTCAATTAGCACCAGACTTTGCTGTACTTTGCTAGACATTCCCCCGGTGACATCGGTCTTGCTGGAACCACCTAAGGCTGGGAAAATCTCTGGCAACCTTTCCGGTGTGATCTCTGGAATTAAATGATTGCAGGTGGGGTAATCTTCCCAGACGCCGGCCTCAATCCCTGCCAGCAAGATGCGCTCGGGTTGTAACTGGTGCGCCAGATACATGAATAGGTCTTCCGTTGATAGGATTGTTCCTCCCCGAACTCGATCGAAGACGACATCGCCATGCATAACCGGTAGCAAACCAGCCTGCATGGCAGCCTGTAAGGGCGCTAAATCCCATGTGAGCACAACGCCATCCTGGCTGATCACCCCGGCTGAAGGTGAGAAGGCGATTACCTGCAATCCCACCTCATGGAAGACCTCAACCACAATCCGGGTCAACGCGGTTGCTTCGAACCACACCTCAGCAAAGCCGCGCCATTGCTCTGGAGAATAAACACCCTGGCGGGTACCATACCGTTTCCCAGGCACGTGACCGAACGACCCTGATCCATGACCAACGACAAGCTGCAATCCAGGACGTTGCGCGAGGGCTTGTTTTATTTCACCTGCCAGGCGGGCGAGGACATCCGGTCGAGGCGTGTGCGGGCGAGCTTTGTCAGTGATCAATGAGCCGCCGAGCTTTAGGAAATAGAGATTTTGAGGTGAGTGTTTTTCTGATTGCATATTGGGTAAAAGTCAATTGGTGGTTCAGGTTGAGTGTTGTCTCACAATGGTGGATATGGTTGATGCCGCTCCCGCCTCCAGGAGAGCCTGGATGACCAGGCTGGCTTTGTCGTTTGAGACCAGGGCAATCATATTGCCGCCCCGCCCACCGCCAGAGAGTTTGGCCCCAGACGCCCCGGCATTCAAAGCCGCTTGTACCAGGTAATCTAGCTCGCTGCAAGAGACACCCAGCTCGGTGAGAAGATGGTGGGTTCGGGATAAGAAGGGTCCGATAGAATCGGAATCTCCAGTTTCTATCCTTGTGCGTGCTTGTTGAGTGTTGTGTGCGATCTCGTCAAAGATCGCATCAACCCGTTTCGGATTTTCCTGCCAGGCTAAGTGCACATCCTGAACGGTCAGTGAGGTTGGACTGGCGATACCGGTATTACCGATAACCAGCATAAATGGTCGTGGCACTTGTAACGTTTCGATGGGATGACCGCGTAAGAAGTAAATTGGCTTATTTAATGTTACCACGCTATTATCGATGCCGGACGGCGTCCCGTGGTGGATTTTCTCGATATCAAATGCGAGCGAGGATACTTGCTGGTCATTCAAAGGCTTGCCCAGAAAAGTGGATAGGACCCGGATCACTGCTACAGCTACCGCTGCCCCTGATCCTAAACCAGAGGCGACTGGGATGGTGGAGGTTATCCGCAACGTGCAGGCAGGTACGCGAGTAAGTTGTATTGCCTGTAAAGTGAGTTGGATCGTTGCCCGAATTGGGTGCTGGTCTTCCAGTGTGTGGTATTCTGCGTCTAAGCCGATAGCCGGAGCTACAATTTGGATGTTGCCGCGCTCACCGGAAGGATTAGCCTGGATGATGGCTTTTGCCTGCACCTGTGTGACTGGCACTGCGATTGCCGGTCGCCCGTGGACAACTGCGTGCTCTCCGAGCAGGATAATTTTACCGGGGGCAGAAGCAGACAGCGCAGGCATAGGAAAGCGCGGGGGTGATCGCCGATTTTCAGAAGCTAGACAACGTAAAAAACTACCAGCACGGATATTCCCCATAGGATAATCGATGCCTGTAAGGGCCGATCTGATAGCAAAACATCCTCTGGGGCGCCTCCACTGTGCTTTACCTGGATTAAATATAGATAGCGAAAGATACCATACATGACAAACGGGATCGTCAGCATCATGATGTGGTTCTCGGGTAGATTGGGAGCCGAGAAGGTATACAGGCTGTACGCAACAATGGTTGTGCTGGAGACAATGGTGATTAGCTGGTCCAACAGAGGCAGGGTATAACCTTCCAACACTCGCCTGTGGGAGTTGGCACCATCTGCCAGGAGGGCGAGCTCAGCCCGGCGTTTACCAAATCCCAGGTATAGGGAGCCAAGGGTTGTTACTACATACAGCCAGGGTGAAAACCGAGCCACATCGATTAGGACAACCCCTGCTGCCACTCTGAGCACAAATCCCAGGGCGATAGCGAACACATCTAGCAGCGGGATGTGCTTGATTCGTAACGAATAAGCCAGGTTGAGAAGCAAATAAGAAATGGCAATGGCTGCAAAAGCGGGAGAAAGAAGCACCGAAAGAGGAATAATCACTACGAGTACAATTACTACAAATGTGCGCGCGACCGAGATGGGCAGTTTCCCGGAAGCGATCGGGCGCCGGCGTTTATCGGGATGTTGCCGGTCCGCCTCTACGTCAGCGATATCGTTAATGATATAAACCACCCCCGACAACAGGCAGAATATCAAGAAACCAGCAGTTGTCCGCAGGACAGCAGGTAAATTTCCAACGGTTAGCTGCTGGTCAAATACCAGGGCGGCAAACAGGACCACATTTTTTGTCCATTGGCGTGGTCGCATGGCTTTTATCAGGGCTTTTAGCGTGGGAAAAATCACGCGGTAATGATAGCATGAGTTTGTTAGAGGGAAAAGGTATCGCAGTGATTTCCTCCACACTAAATCTGATTCTTGGTCTATCAGGTCGAATCCATGTTAAAATATCTTGGCCTGGATCGGTGGTCGTCCCGGTAATTCTGGGGCGGCGTCGGGGCGAATCTAAATCGTGTATACCCGTCGAAAAGTGCCGCCGTTCGAATAGCTGGCTGCAGAGGAACACGCCGATCCATGACTATTTGGAAACACTACCACTTTGCCCAATCCCCAATGGATACTCTGAAGGCGCTTGATAGAGCGCTGGTAGACGCACGCTTGATTGCAGGCGGTACTTGTTTACCCCTGAAACTGCAGCAAGAGCTCCGTTCCCCGGTTGATACAGTAGTCAGCATCAATTTGGTGACCGAAATCACCACGCTGGAATTTTGCCAGGAAAAGCTGTGAAATCAAGAGAAAACTCTAAAGCAGGTGAAGCGGGCATGCCTCAGTGGTTGGAATGGGCGCGGGAGCTCCAGGCATTAGCCCAGACCGGCTTGCATTACGCGGAAAACGAATACCAGCGAGATCGTTACCGCAGGTTGACTGAAATTGCTGCTGAGATCGTAGCTGAGCATAGTGGAAAGCCATACCCACAGATATTGGATATCTTCAACTGCCAGGTGGGGTATGCAACACCCCGGGTTGATGTGCGCGGGGCGGTCTTTCGAAACGGCGAGCTGTTGCTGGTTCGCGAGATACAGGATGGAGGCTGGACGATGCCAGGGGGGTGGGCGGATGTTGGGGATATCCCGTCCCAGGCTGCCGAGCGGGAGGTATGGGAGGAAGCCGGTTTCCGGGTTAAAGCACGCAAGGTGATCGGCGTGTACGATGCCAATCGTACCGGGCCGCTTGAAATATTCCATGCTTTCAAGATAGTTTTTCTGTGCGATATCCTTGGAGGGGAACCCCGTCCGAGCAGCGAGACATCTGAGGTCGCGTTTTTCAGCCGGCAATCAATTCCTGGGATATTATCTGGCGAAAGAACGAAACCCCATCATATCCTGGACGCATTCAATGCCTTGGATCAACCGGATATTGTCACCGTTTTCGATTGAGACGGAAATCTTGCGAATGTCAACTTCAATAACAGAACTCCCGTTTGGATTGACCGGCAAGGTCTATCGGAGTGCGATGCCTTTTGGATTATACGATCAGGAGGGAAAAGTCTACCCTGCTTACCTGGATGCCGATATTTCAACTGTGGTTATCCTGGTGGAAACCAGCGAAATCTTAGAAAAAAGCGGGCGCGATCTACGAAAACTTTATCTAAAGCAAGGAATGGGATTGCTACACCTACCCATCCAGGATTATGATATTCCGGATCCAAAAGTGCTAAAGCAGACCGTAACAGAGGCCTTAGATCTGGTAAGGCAAGGCAAAAATATTGCCATCCATTGTTCAGGCGGCATTGGCCGGACGGGGATGATGCTGGCTTGCATGGCAAAACAAGTTTTTCACACAGACGGGGAACAGGCGATTGCCTGGGTGCGAAAATACGTCCCTGGGGCAGTTGAGACTGATTATCAAAGGCAACTTGTGATCGATTTCTAGACAGGAGTTGATATGCTGATTACCAACGCCAAACTGATCACCTGGGAAATTCCCAATCAGGTACTAGAGGGATGGGCCATATACCTTGCAGAAGGTAAAATCCGTGCGATGGGACCAGAATCCGATCTGGTTGCACAGCATCCAGAGGAAGAACGGCTGGATGCGGCTGGGCAATATGTCATGCCAGGAAATATTTGCGCCCACACCCATTTCTACGGGGCTTTTGCCCGGGGTCTGGCAATCCCGGGTCCTGCACCGAAAGACTTCCCAGAAATATTGCAAAAGCTGTGGTGGCCGTTGGATAAATCCTTAACCCCCGAGGATATCCGGGCTTCGGCAGAAGTGATGATGGTGGATGCGATCAAGCACGGGACAACCACCCTGGTCGACCACCATGCCTCACCTAACGCCATCGATGGCTCATTGGACATCATTGCCGATGTCGTCGACCGGGCAGGCTTGCGAACAGTGCTGTGTTATGAGGTTACCGATCGGGATGGCGAGCAGAAAGCTCGGGCTGGAATCCAGGAGAATGTTCGCTTTATCAAGAAATTAGATAGTGAAAACTCTGCCAACCCGCGCCTGGCAGCGACTTTTGGGTTGCATGCCAGCCTTACTCTGTCAGACAATATTCTGGAACAATGCCGCCAAGCAGCGCCAGGGGGGACGGGTTTCCATATCCATGTGGCAGAGCATGAGGCCGACGAGTACGATAGCCTGGCAAAATCGGGTTTGCGGGTGGTCGACCGTTTGCATCGGAGCGGGATTTTGGGACCACAAACCATCGTTGCGCACGCTGTCCACGTGGATGCCAAAGAGGTGAGCTTGCTTGCCGACACGGGCACCTGGGTAACCCACCAGCCTCGATCGAATATGAATAATGGCGTGGGTGTTGCCCAGATTGAGTCACTGATGCGGGCAGGCATCCCGGTCTGCCTGGGAACCGATGGTTTCTCACACACCATGTGGGAGGAATGGAAGACGGCTTACCTCTTGCATAAAGTCTGGCACCGCGATCCGCGCAGGATGAATGGGATGGCTGTGGTCGAGATGGGGGTGTACAATAATGCAGCCCTAGCGAACAGCTTCTTCAGGGATGCTCCCCTGGGTATACTTGTACCCGGCGCGCATGCCGACCTGATATTTGTTGATTATCACCCCCATACTCCCCTGACAGATGGAAATTTACCCTGGCAGATTATCTTCGGTTTCCATGAGAGTATGGTGACGACCACCATTGTTGCCGGAAAGGTCTTGATGAAGGACCGGGAACTGTTGACTGTTGATGAAGAGGCAATTGCCTCCAACGCACGTCGCCTGGCTCCGGGAGTCTGGCAACGCTATGAGCAATTTGTGCCAAAATATTCGTAAATATTTTCCGGGAAGAGGATTGGTATGGACAGTAAAAAACCGACGATCGCGATCTTGGGAGGAACTGGCAAGGAAGGACCAGGATTGGCATTAAGGTGGGCCAATGAAGGATATCCGATCATCATCGGTTCCCGGCAATCTGAAAAAGCCGAAAACGTGGCAAAAGAGCTGAACGAACAACTGGGCATCGACACGATCCAGGGAATGGAAAACGGGGAGGCAGCCCGAAGAGCTGATTTGTGCGTTCTGACCGTCGTCCAGACTGCCCACAAGGAGGCATTGACTGGGTTAGTAGATGACCTCAAGGGCAAGATCCTGGTTGATGCAACCGCCAGAGTAGATTTTCGCGACCCGAAACCACCGCCATCGCCTTCTGCAGCCCGCCACGCCCAGAACTTGCTGGGGGATGACGTGCGGGTAGTTGCGGCATTCCAAAATGTCCCTGCCCATTCATTGAAGAAAAACCTGGGTCAGGCGATCGATACCGTTGTGTTGGTTTGTTCTGATGATGTTGAAGCTGCTGAAGAAGTGATCGAACTGGCAAATGCTGGCGGAATGCGCGCCTATTATGCCGGAGGTTTGGATAATGCTGTGGTTGTGGAAGGGCTGACCTCCTTGTTGATCAGCATGAATAAATATTACGGCACCAAGACCGCCAGCATCGGTATCACCGGAATTGATAGAAGCTGACCCGGTACTCGTCCACTTGAAGGCTTTGGTTCATCGATGAGTCTGATCTTAACACCTCTTGCGGGGATTCCGCTCATCCAGCCCGGGGATGATCTTGAGGAGATAATCATTCAGGCTGTTCAGAGAGCCGGGATGACCTTACAGGACGGTGATATCCTGGTGCTGGCGCAAAAGATTGTCTCAAAAGCTGAGGGGCGGCTGGTGAACCTGGCAACGATCGAGCCATCGGGGTACGCCTTTCAGCTGGCGGAACAATGTGGGAAAGACCCCCGGCTGGTCGAGTTGAATTTGCGGGAGAGCAACACAGTGCTCCGGGTGCGTTATGGCACAATGATCGTTGAGCACCGCCTTGGATTCATATGCGCCAATGCCGGTATCGATCATTCGAACGTGGCTGGTGAGGGAAACGAGGCGGAAGAATGGGTTTTATTGCTCCCTGAAAACCCGGATGCATCGGCGCGGGCGCTCAGGAAAAGGTTGGAAGATGCCAGCGGGGTGAAATTGGGAGTCTTGATTATCGATTCGCATGGGCGCGCCTGGCGTTTAGGGGTTGTTGGGGTAGCGATTGGCATGGCGGGCGTGCCGGGTCTGGAGGATTTGCGAGGGAAACAAGATTTATTTGGCTATACCTTGCGCATCACTGAGGTTGGCGTGGCGGACGAGCTGGCAGCCGCAGCTTCGCTGGTAATGGGTCAGGCGGATGAAATGACGCCGGTGGTGCATGTGCGTGGTTTTAATTACCCCTTGCGGGAATCGTCCTTGAAGGAATTATTGCGCCCCAAGGATCAAGATTTATTCCGGTAGGGTGTAAGTGCGAAGGCAGATATTGTCCCTGCATGGGTATCCTGTATATATTCCGCCAGTTTTGCGTTAATCATGACAGGTAGATCGTCAATCGGGATGAGGAAATACCATAAACGTGTAGTAGCTTTAGCCGGAGGGGTAGGGGGCGCCAAGTTGGTGGATGGTTTGGCGCGCTGCTTGGACCCCGAGTTCTTGACAATTATCGTCAATATTG
>JBFYSV010000203.1:0-36882 GCA_041301185.1 Anaerolineae bacterium | reverse complement strand
CGGTGCGGGTAGCCTGGGCGGCATGCTCGGCGGTACGGTTCTTCGCCAGGTGAGACATGAAGCGGGCGTAGTGGTAATCGGCGGTGTAGGGCGGCGTGGCGTGCCAGCTCCGCTCGAAAGCTGCCACCGCGTGGAAGACCAGCGCCAGCCCGCCAGCAGTGCGCACTGCCAGGTCGGTCAGGTCGTAGCGCAGCAACGGGTGCTCGACCAGCGCCTTGCCAAACGCCTGGCGAGCCTGGCTGCGCAGGAGTGCTTCCAGGTGCGCCTTGCGCGCCAGCCCCATTGCCCCGATGGCGTTTGCCAGGCGGGAGATGGTCAGATTCTCCAGGGTGTAATAGATGCCCAGCTCGGCCTGTCCCACCAGGTACGCCTGGCTGTTGGCGAATTCCACCTCGCCGGTCGGCACAGCCCGGGTGGCGCTCTTGTCCTTCAACCGGCGCACGGTGAAGTTGAGCCTGCCTGCCTTATCCAGGCGCGGCACCAGGAACAGGGCAACCCCCTTTGGGCCGGGCGGTGCACCCTGCGGGCGGGCGGTGGCGATTGCCAGGTCTGCCAGACCGGCATTGCTGGCAAAGTACTTGGTATCGCCGTAAAGCCGCCAGCCGCCGTCCTGCTGGCGCGCTTCGGTCAGGGTCGCCCCCAGGTCGCTGCCGGCGTGGGTCTCGGTCATCCAGGTGGCGCCCCACATCTCGCCAGATAGCAGCGGCTCCAGCCATCGACTGCGCTCCGGGGCGTATTTATAGATGGCATACGCCGTCTGGTTGGTGACGATCAGCGAGCAATACAGCCCCGGGTCTGCCAGCAGGTATCCCAGGGCAAAATGGTGCAGCCACGAGCCGCCCTGGTAGGGAGGGCGGTTGATCCAGGCGATCTCCTTGAGCAGGGCAGCGTGCTGCGGGCACAGCCGGGCGCGGTCGATGCGCCTCCCGTCCAGATCGTAGCTGACCAGGGCAGGCGGCGAGTCGTGGTCAACGTGGTACGCCACCTGGTACGCCTCTCCGCCTGCCAGCTCCCCAAAGCGGCTCAGCTCGGTTTCGTGCTCGCCAAGATCCGCCCAGTACTGCCCCAGAACCGGACGGATGTCCGGGTCTAGCTGCCAGTGGTTTTTACCATGGGCGTAAGAATGAGCTTCCATATTTTGCTCCCGGGTAGGTGGGTACAATTGAGTTCTTAAGTTTAGGACGTACGCAGTTCGGGGGGAGTTGGGGTGTTTCGACGGGCGAAGCCCGCCGAAACACCCCCAATTTCCCAACCAAGTGCGTAACTCCTAAAGTTTATAACATTTGCCGCATTGCCTCGATCAGCTTGTCGATATCCCTCTGGTCGTTATACCCCTGCACAGAGATGCGGATGAAGTGCCCCCCGTTCCACTCGATGCACGGGGCTTCGACCCGGTGCTCTTCGTATAGCCGTGCTTTGAATGCGGGTAAATCCGGCTGGTGGGGCAGCTCAGCGATTGCCATCATGTGATAGCTGTGCTCATCCTGGTAGGCGCTGGGCAAGCCGGTCAGCTCCTGGATGCGGCTGATCGCCTGCCTCACCAGGGCGTGGCATGCCGGGCGCACGGATTCCCAATCGTGTTGGCGCATAAAGTCGATTGCCGCCGGCACCGCCAGGCACGCCGATGGGTCATCGGTGCCGCGCCACTCTTGCTCCTCGATAAACCGCAAGCTACCCGGAAGCTTTAAGCTTCCGGGTAGATCTAGCTCCCACCCCCAGCTCACCACCAGCGGCTTGACCATCTCCTGCACCTCTCGCCGGGCGTAAAGGAAAGCCGCCCCTTTGGGCGCCAGCATCCACTTATGGCAATTCCCGGTATAAAAATCTGCCCCCACCGATTGCAAATCGAGGGCGATCTGCCCCGGGGCATGCGCCCCATCGATCAGGGTCAGGATCCCCGCATGGCGGGCGCGGGCGCAGATCTCAGCGGCAGGCAGGGTCATTGCGGTAGGCGAGGTGATATGGCTGAGGAAGATCAGGCGGGTGCGCTCGGTCACGCCCTGCCAGATCTGCTCCAGGATTTCAACTGCCGTGCCTGCGGGGTAGGGGATGGGCTGCTTCCGGTAGGTCGCCCCGCGTTTCCGGCACAC
Source organism: Anaerolineae bacterium (assembly GCA_041301185.1). GTDB lineage: Bacteria > Chloroflexota > Anaerolineae > Anaerolineales > UBA4823 > JAQBDA01. The sequence goes on along the minus strand of JBFYSV010000203.1, from coordinate 34,792 downwards.
GAAGGTCCAAGTGCGGTCGCATGCCCCGTACTCGTGATCACTGGTCAGGATTTCATCCCCGGGCTGCAAATCGAGCGAGCGGGCGATCACATTCACCCCGTAGGTGGCGTTGGGGACGAACACCAGGTCATCTGCCTCTGCCCCGAGATATCCTCCCAGGGCAGCTCGAGCCGCCCGCATGTGCTCGGCAAACTCCGTGCCTAAGAAGTGCACCGGCTGGCGCTCCAGTCGGCGCTGCCATTCTTGATACGCCTCAAAGACTTCCTTCGGGCAGGCGCCGAATGAGCCGTGATTGAGGAAAACAACCTCCGGATCGAGCAGAAAGAGTTCTTTGAGATGCATCATCCTGCCAGCTCCCCCCTGTAGAACCTTTACGGAGTGACCACCGGCGTCTCGCTGGGCAGCGGCGGCAACTCGCTGGTGGGGGTGGGCGGCGGTGGGGGAGTGAAGGTATTCGTCGCCTTGGGCAGGTGGGGGGTAATGCTCGGCACCGGCGTGTTGGTAGGCGGAGGCGTTGCCGTGGCGGTGCTGGTCGGCGTCGGTGTATTGGTCGGGGTGGGGGTCGGGGTTGGGGTGTTGGTCGGGGTGGGCGTCGGCGTCGGCACCTGGTTGTTCACCACGATTTTCAGCTCAGCGAAGGTGTCTTCCGTGCTGTGCAGGTACAGGCGTAATGAAATCGGTCCATTGGGAATATCGATCAGGTCCAGCTCGTCCAGCTCCTGCGCCTCGTCGGCGGGTGAATTACTGCGTTCAAGCTCCTCCCATTCCAGCGGGTCCTCGCCCAGCCCGATCTCGAGCGTGAAGTAATCAAACCACTCCGTGGCGTCCGCCTGCCCGAAGATGTCCAGCGGGCTGGCGGTGATCCGGTCGCCGTCCTGGGGGTAGGTGAACGCCAGCAGGGGGCGCGGGGAATCGGCTTTGCACTCGTCAGTCGGGGCAAAGGTCACTGGGTCCTGGAAGCCGATGCTCTCTGCCCAGGCTTGCCCGGCAGCCTCACGGCGGATCCAGCGCTTGGCCCATTGCTCGGTGACGTTCAGCACGAAACGCTCTTCAGTGAACTCGTCACAGGCTTCGGAAGCGCGCAGCTCGGTCCAGGTATCCACTTCCACCTTCTGCCACAGGTCTTGCTCCTTGGGTAGCGGGGGCTGGTCTGCGGCGAAGATCTCCGTCCGCTGGCGCGGGCACCACTCGGAGGGCAGGCTTCCAGATATCTCGCAGATTGCCGTCTCCACGATGCCGCCCGGGCGGCTGAATGGGGTCGGGTTGTTGCCGGTGATCTGCTGGATGGCGTGCTGCATAAACGCTGCCCAGATGGGAGCCGCGCCAGTCAGCCCGGTGGTGTTTTGCATCGGGCTGTAATCGGCGTTGCCGACCCACACGCCCACTGCGATATCCGGGGTGTAGCCCAGGGTCCAGTTATCCCGGAAATCGTTGGTCGTGCCGGTCTTGACCGCCGCCGGGAAGGGCAGGTTGAGCACCGAGTTGGCGCCGAAGCCCGGCGTGCGCGCCTGGTTATCCGATAGGATAGAAGTAATCAAGTAAGCGTGCTCGGGACGCAAGACTTGCTGCGGGGCGGTCGGCTGATAATCGTAGATCACGTTCCCCTGGTGGTCTTCGATACGGGTGATCGCCACCGGCGGCACTCGCACACCGTTGTTCGCCAGGGTCGCATACACCCCGCTCAGCTCCTGCAGGGTCACTTCACCGCCGCCCAGGGTCAGCGAGAGTCCGTAATCCGGGCGGGTCAGGGTGGTGATCCCCAGCCGGGAAGCCATCGAAAGGAAGCCATCCTGGAAGGGCGTCTCCGGGTTGTCATAGATTCCAATAAAGTCAAGCGCCTTCACTGCGGCGATGTTCAATGAGTTCGCCAGGGCGGTGCGCACCGTGACGGGTCCCATCGTGCCGCCGCCGTAGTTCACCGGCACGTACTTGGGCGAAGGGTCATCCGGCTGCCCGGACGGGCTGAACTCGGACGGCACGTCCCAGATTAATGTCGCCGGTGTCCAGCCTTTCTCGAAGGCTGCCAGGTAGGTGACCGGCTTGATCGACGAGCCCGGCTGGCGCGGGTTGATTGCCATATTCACCTGACCCGCAATCGCCTCGTTGTAAAAATCTGCCGAGCCGACCATCGCCAGGATCTCCCCGGTAGACGGGCGGATGGCGACCAGCGCTCCGTCTGTGGCGCGGTAATCCACCAGCTGGGCTACCTGGTCTTTGATGATTTGCTGGGCGGCGTCCTGCAAGCCGGGGTCCAGGGTGGTGTACACCGTGAATCCCGAGCGGTAGATCGTCTGCGGGTCGTATTGGGCCTCCAGCAGCGACTGGATATACGTCACCCAGTGCGGGTGGCGCATCTGGATATCCGGCGAGGGGAAGGTGTAGGTCTTCAGCTCGTTAGCTGCCGAGGCTGCCGAGACGGGGTCCATGCAGATCGGCTGGGGGGTGTTGCTGACGAAGATGCAGCCCTTCTCCTGGCTCATCTCGTACATGAGCACCAGCACATCCTCATGCCGCTTGAGGGTCTCCTCGCGGTTGGTATAGATATCATAGACCGCCGGCGCCTGCGGCAGGCCTGCCAGGAAGGCTGCCTGTCCCAGGGTGAGTTTATCGGCAGATGTGTCAAAATAGGTCTCGGCAGCTGCCTCCACCCCGTAGGAACGGTTGCCGTAGAAATTCTCATTAATATACAGCTCCAGGATCTCGTCCTTGGAGTACACCCGGGTCAGCTCGGCTGCCAGCACCGCCTCCCTGATCTTGCGGTCGTAGGTGCGCATATCGCGTTCTTCCTGGGTGAAGAGCAGGTTGCGCGCCAGCTGCTGGGTGATGGTGGACGCCCCGGAGACGATATCCCCGCCCTGGTAGTTCTGGTAAAAGGCACGCACGATCGCCCAAAGGTCAAACCCTGGGTGGTTATAAAACTCTTTATCCTCGGTGGCGATGGTGGCTGCCAGCAGGTAAGGCGAGATCTCGTCCAGCGAGCGGTAGGTCCGCCGCCCAGCCTGGGGGTCGATGATCTCGTACAGCTCGTTGCCGTTGCGGTCCAGGATGCGGGTCGTCTCGAACTGGGATGCCTTCTGGCGCAGCTGGGAGACATCCGGCAAAGTATTGCGGATGCGGAAGTACTGGAAGAACAGGAATGACGCCCCGCACAACCCCACGAACACCACTGCAAATAACCCCAGGATGAACAGGCGCAGCAGGCAACCCGCGCTGCGCTGCCAGTCGAAGCCTTTCTTCGCCGCAGGAGCCTGGACGGCTGGCGGCGGGCTGGAGGGCGGTGGCGGCGGTGGCAGGCTCGGCCTCGTCCGGTTGGTGGCGGGATAGCTGCTGGTCTGGTGGGGGGCGTTGACCGGCGTACTGCGCCGGGTGCCTGCCGCTTGCTGATCCTGGTAGGCTGCAGGGGAGACCCGGGTGGCATCCGTATCGGTCTGGTTCACACGGGGTGGGATGGGAAGGTTGTTCGGGCTGCCCGGCGGTAGCGCTTGGGGTTGTCCCGGGCTGCTTTGGGCAGGCGGGCGGGCGACGAGATGCACCGGCTGGGTGTCTTCGTCGCTGGCGGTCTCGGCCTTTGGCGGGGGTGGAGCCGGCACCTGGCGGGTGGAGGAACCCTCGGCCGGCTCGCTGGGGAACACCACATAGGGAGATTTGGGCAGCTCCAAGCCTGCCACAGTGTCTCCTGGGGTGTGGGAAGGCTCGTCTTCTGGCGCCTTCTCCTCAGGGGTTTCATTTTCAAAGTCGCTGATCGGCAGCGTGCTTCCGTCTGCTCCGCCCAGCATGCGCTGGTTGTCTGCTTCCACTTCGGAGAGCAGCTTGCGCAGGCGCTCGCCGGCGGGATCGTCTGCCGCTTGGTTTGGGTGATCCGATGGTTCTTCCATAAGTATTTGTGACGAGCCGTGCAAGGCTCAGTTAAAGGCTTGCACAGCTTGCCCTGGTGATCAATTTTAGCCAGGCTTGCTGGCCATCAGCACAGACCAGGTTCCCTTCATCAGTACATCTGCGTGCTGGTTTTTCAGCTGTAATACCAGCGCCACTGCCCCGCCTCCAATGCGCGGCATGGCTTTGGTCTCTCTCACTTCCATCTCTACGTGAATCGTATCGCCGATGAAGATCGGCTTGACGAATTTCCATTCGACGATCTCGCGAAATGCCAGTACCGTGCCTTCCAGCACGCCGGTCTGGGCTGCCAGCCCTGAAGCGATCGCCATCCCCAGCAAGCCGTGCGCCACGCGCTGGCCAAACGGCGTGTTCTTGCTGAATTCGGCATCCGTGTGGATCTGGGTGTAATCACCGGAGAGTCCGGCAAAGGTGACGATATCACTCTCGGTTACTGTCCGTCCGGCAGAGATGATCTTCTGCCCTGCTTCGAACTCTTCGAAATACATGCCGCGCGGGGAAGTGGGTAAGGGTGACATAAGCTCTCCTCAACGCTAAGATAGATGCCGATGGTATCGCAGGCAATATTCTTACGGCGATTGTATCGCCTGTTATCGACTGTATACCCTGGTTGCAAAGAATGTACCCATTCTAGCATAAAACCTGGGCTGCGAAACCTTTGACCAAATGGGCATCTTCTCATAAAATGAAACCATGCGCAACTGGAACCTGACCCTGCCTGCTTCGTTCTGCCTGCCCCTCGCCGCCGATGCTCGCTGTGCTCCAACCGACTACGGGGACGACCAGATCTGGGAGCTGTCCCTGGGGGCGGGGGAGCCGCCGGCGATTGCCCTGCATACCACCTTTGGGCTGCGGGCGCGCGCCTTGCGCCTGTTCCCGCGCTTCTTCCTGGACGAAGGGGAAGCCAGCGATCCGGCTGAATTTGCGCGCCCACCCGTCTTGCGCTCGTTCTATCCCAATTATGCTCGCCTAGAGTTTTCTCCATTTGTGGGTATAGACGTTGTGGCAGAGGTCTGGGTTCCCGAGTCGCACGCAATTCTGGGAAGATTCTGCTTTATCAATCCAACCGAACCCGTGCGCAGCGTGCATCTTGAGTGGGCTGCTTTGCTTTCACCGGCGGAAGGTCAGCGCATGGCGGCGGATGAGATTCAGAGCACACCGGTGCTGTGCGGGCAAACTGGCGAGCTTTACCCGCTGGTTTTTCTGACGGGCGGCGCCCGCCCTGGCAAAAGCCCTTACCCTTCCCTGGTGTTGGACCTGGACCTTCCACCCGGCGAGCGGGCTTGCGCCGCCTGGAGCCTGACGGCAGGCAGCTCCATAGAAGAGTCGTTCGAGTCCTCCCGCCGGCTGACCGCTCTCAACTGGGACGCCCATATTGCCCGCCTGGAGCTGCTCAACGCTGGTCAGGTGGAGGTGCACACCGGGAACCCAGACTGGGACCTGGCCTTTGCCTTCTCGCAGGACATCTGCCATAGCCTCTTCGTCGGTCCAACCCCCCTCCTGCCGGCAGCCTCTTTCGTGACGACCCGCCAGCCCGACCAGGGTTATTCCCTGCGCGGCGATGGCTCCGATTACAGCCATCTATGGAGCGGGCAGACTCCCCTGGACGCATATTTCCTCTCGGGTTTGCTTTTGCCAGGCTCGGCAGGCCTGCTGCGCGGCGTGCTGGATAATTTCCTTGCCTCGCAAACCGAATCCGGCTTCATCGATTTGAAGCCCGGCCTGGGCGGGCAGCGCAGCCGCACCCTGGCTGCCCCTGTCCTTGCCAGCCTGGCCTGGCGATTGCACCAATCGACCCAGGCTGCGCCGTCCCTCCCCGGCGAGCTCTCATCCCGGGATTATTTGGCCCAGGTCTTCCCAGGCTTGCTGAGTTTTTTCCAGGCCTGGTTCTCCCCCGATCATGACCGTGACCAGGATGGCATGCCCGAGTGGGACCATCCCATCCAGACCGGGCTGGAAGATCACCCGGCATTCTCAAGCTGGCACCCCTGGTCTCTGGGGGTGGATATCAGCTCTGCGGAGAGCCCCGCATTGGGCGCGTTGCTCTACCGCGAGTGCCGCGCCCTGGGGCAGATCGCTGCCCTGCTGGGTGAAAGCGATTTACAAGCCAGCCTGGATGAGCAAGCCGAGCGCCTGTTGACCAAAGTGGAGACGATGTGGGACGAAGCCGCCGCCGGCTACCTGTATCGAGACCGGGATAGCCACCTCTCGCAAGAGAGAGACCTCCTGGCTCAGCACACCGGTCCGGGGGATATCCTGCTCCAGCGCCAGTTTGAGCAGCCAGTGCGCCTGGTGTTTATTATCGAGACCAGGGGCGAAACCCGCCCTCAGCCGCGCATTTTCATTTACGGGGAAGGCATCACCGGGCAGCCGCGCATCGAGCGGATTGAAGCCGACCAGGTGCGCTGGTCGATGGAGCGGGGGGTGCTGACCGGCGAGCGGGTCTACACATCCATCGACCGGGTCGAACTCCAGGGATTGCTGCCCGAAGATGTGGTCAGCCTTTCCACAGCCGGATACTGCTACCAGGACCTGACCATGCTGTTCCCCTTGTGGGCGGGTATTCCCCCGGCTGAGAGGGCTGCCGGGCTGGTGGAACGATACCTGCTCAACCCCGACTTTTATTGGCGTCCATTTGGCTTGCCGGCCTGCCCGCAGACATCCGATGAGATGCGGGCGGTGTGCGGCTTGGTCCACCTTCCGCTGAACTGCCTGGTTGGAGAAGGGTTGCTGGCGTATGGCTTTCATGCCGAAGCAGCCGAGCTTGTGTCTCGCCTGATGGCTGGGATATTGGAAAACCTGAAGCGGGAAGGCGTCTTGCGGCGCTCCTTCCAGGCGGATAGCGCCCAGGGCAGCGGGGAGCGCAATGCCCTCGGCGGGTTGGCCCCCTTGGGGCTCTTTCTGGACGTGCTCGGCGTGCGCCTGGTGTCCCCATTCTGTGCGCATCTCCAGGGATTTAACCCCTTTCCCTGGCCGGTTACGGTAAAATATCGAGGCTTGACAATCATGCGCCAGAAGGAGAAGTCGGTGGTGATTTTTCCGGACGGGCAGACAATCGAAGTTACCGATCCCGCCCCGCAGCGTATTTGCCTGCAAGAGTAAGGGGGCGACTGACCTGTAACGGGAGGTGAGTTGTCATGTTCCATTCACCCGCGGAGTTCTACTCCGCTTTGGAAGATCCAGCCGAAGGATCGAAGAAGAATACCAGCACTGACGCGCTGCAAAGCTCTCGCCAGGCAGACGCAGGAAGCAGGCTGGGGGCAATTCGTTACCTGTTAGGCGTAGTCATCCAGCTGCAGGATTTGCGCCGGGCAACCCGTGCCCTGGAAAATCTGGGACTAACCGTCACCCACTTACCCAGTACGGGGGCCTTCCTCGGACGCAGGAGCGTCACCCTCCTGATCGGGCTGCCGGATGGGATGCAAGCTGCGGTCATCGATGTGATCCATGAGACCTGCCACCAGCGTGTGGAATATATCTCGACCCCGCTCGAAGGGGCACCCATGCCAATCCCCCTCTCCACGCCAATCACGGTGGGTGGGGCCACCCTGTTCACCCTGCAAATCGAGCGCTACGAGGAGTTTTAACCATGAAGATGATTATTGCCATCATACGAGACCAGGATTACGATGCCGTCTCGCATGCCCTGATCGGCGCCAGTTTCCGGGTCACCCGGATTGCCTCCTCCGGGGGTTTTTTACGGCGCGGCTCGAGCACGCTCATGATCGGTGTGGCTGAGGAAAAAGTGGACGAGGGCATCCAGATCATCCGCGATCATACAACCATCCCCGATGACCCGGGACTGAAACGGGCGACCCTGTTCGTGCTGGATGTCAAGGACTTCACCCAGATATAACTGGGTTGGATCCGCCGGCGGTAGCCGCCGGATTTAGCTGCTGCTCAATTAGCGGGTCTCGTGGAATTCCTCCACCTGGTAGGTGAACACCTTCATTTTTCTATAGCGCCACACACCTGGCTCTACCCCCATTTTGGCACATAAATGATCCAGGAACTGCGCCGCATCCGGCAGTTTCTCCCACACCTGCGGCAAGAATGTCGCCCGGCGCGGCCCGTCTCGGATGATTACCCCGTCCACCCCCGGTCGCAGGCGTTTCAGCAAGTCTTCCCCATCTGCGTATTCCAGCGGTGTAGGCTGGGTCAGGCGCGAGATCTCGATCTCAAGCTCGGGCAGCTCTGCCGGGGTGACCGGCGGGAAGCGGTAATCTGCCAGGGCGGCTGCCAGAGCGTGCTCGCGCACATCCTCTGCCAGCGGCTGGTAGGCTTCCAATGTGCCCACACAGCCGCGCAGCTCGCCTCGCCGGGTGAGGGTGACGAAGGTGGCGCCCGGCTGGCGCAGCGCTTCGGGTAGCTCTGCCATGTCGAGGGGTTGGGGTTGCGTTCCGCCCACACCCTCGCTCAGTGACTGGCGAGCGAGCTTCAAGAGCAGCTCTTTTTCTTGCGGGGTCAGGGTTTCAGCCATTTCAACCTCCGTCCTTCAACTTGCGGTAAGCCTGGTTGAAATAGAGCAGCGGCGAGCCCCCCTCCTGGTTTTGGACAGCCATCACCTCGCCGATGAACAGCGTGTGCGTACCCGCCGGGTGGCGCTCGACGACCCGGCAGTCGAGAGCCGCAAGCGCTTCAGATAGCAGCGGCGTGTCCGAAACCAGCCGGAAGGTCTCCAGGCCTGCAAAGCGGTCGCCTGTCTCGGTCGCCCGTCCGGCAAATCGCTCGGAGATCTCCTTGTGCTGGTCGGATAGGATCGATACCCCAAAGTACCCCGAGCGCTCGACCAGCTCGTGGGTGTGGCGGCCGTGTTCCAGCGAAACCAGCACCAGCGGCGGATTGAGCGAGACGGAGATGAACGAGTTGACTGTCATCCCGTGCTGCTGCTCCGCATGGCTGGCGGTGACGATGCTCACCCCACTCGCCCACTGGCGCATGGCATGCCGCAGCGTTTCGGCATCAACGCTCATCATTGCATCATACTTTCAACGCCAAGAGAAGTTAATCTTTTCTATTTCAGTCACCACTCGCTCCAGCTCAGCCACCATCGGCGAGCTTTCCACCTTTTGGAAGACTTCCAGCAAGGTGCGGTAGTACCACAGGGTGCCCTCTCTCCCGCCGTTGAATCGCTGCCAGGTGCTCTCGCCGTCGGTACGCAGTTTAGCCAGGATCGAGCGGGCATTGTGCAGCTTATCTGCCAGGGATACCCGCCGGATGGCAGGGCTGGCTGTTTTCAGGTGGCGGATATAGTCTTCTTTGCGCTGCCGCCAGGGGGGCTTGGGCGTCTCGAAGGCATCCGTGCAGCCCTCCACAATCTCCGCCACCTGCTCTCCAAAGCGCAGGCGGATTTGCCCCAGCGTCTCTCGGCCTCCCTGGTCCTCAACCGCATCGTGCAGCAAGGCGGCGATAGCCTCATCTTCGTTGCCGCCGTCTTCCAGCACCAGGGCAGTTACCCCCAGCAGGTGAGCGATGTACGGGATGGTGGTGCCTTTACGCGTCTGCCGGGCATGCAGGTGAAAGGTGTATTGCATGGCTTGCACAAAGCGGTGGGTGAGGATACCTTGTTTATCCATGGATTTTCCGCCTATGAATCAACAATATACGGGCGGATATCCGCCAGGAAGTCAGCCGGGATGCGCCGGGCGCTGCCCGTAGCCAGGTCAATCGCCACATACAGGGAGTTCGCCCGGGCGATCAACGCCCCATCCGCCGGGCGGTGAATGGCGTAATGCCGGTTGATCGTTGAGCGCCTCACCCCCGAAAGCCAGGTGGTGATCTCCAGCTCGTCGCCGTACACCGCCGGCTGGCGGTATTCAATCTGGTGGCTGCGCGCCACCACGCCAAACCCGTCGGCGCTGATCCGCTCCCAGCCCCAGTTCACCACCTCGCCAAAACGCCATGCAGTCTCCACCAGGTAAGACAGGTACATGGCGTTATTGACATGCTGGGCAGGATCGAGATCCTGCCATTCTACTCTCCGCCGGTTGGTATAGGCGCTCTGCCCAGCCGGGGGAGGCTCCGCAAACCGCCGCCGTTTTGCCAGCTCAGGGTTGCCTGCCTGTGGGTGGTATGCCGCCGCAGTTTCTTCCGGGATGCTGGCTGGCTTGCCGCTGGATGTATCGACAAACACCCAATCCGTCCAGCCTCGCGCAACCATCTCGCCGTTATCCAGGTTATGCATCTCGTACGCTCGCCACGAGCGCACCCGGTGCATGTCCTCCACCCAGGTCGTGACCCCCACCTGATCGCCGTACCGCACCGGGCGCAGGTATTCAATGTCGGTCAGGCGCGCCAGCCAGGCGCGTTCCATTTGCGCATAGCATTGCTGGCCGAAGCCGATCGCCGCCGAGGCGTTAAAGGCAGCCTCTTGCATATAGCGCAGGTAGACCGCGTTGTTGAGATGCCCGTAAGCATCGCACTCGTAGAACCGGACCGGAAACACGCTCTGGTGGGTGAATGGCATGCTCAATCGCTTACTTGATGATCTCGTAATCGCTGCTCAGCTCTACGGCTGCCCGCAAGGTGTTGAGCACCGAGCAGTATTTCTCCTCAGACAGGCGGATAGCCCGTTCCACCTTATCTTGCGCCACGTCACCAACCACCCGGTAATGCAGGTGGATTTTTGTGAACCGGTAGGGCGGCTCGCTTATCTGCTCCCCGCTGCACACCAGCTTGAGATCCTGCAGCGGCTCGCGCTGCTTTGCCAGGATCTCAGCCACATCGTAAGCCGAGCAGGCTGCTGCAGACAGCAAGAGCAGGTCGGAGGCTTTGACACCAATATTTGTTTTCGGGTCATCCGGGTTTCTCCCGATGACAATCGAGTGACCGTTTGAGTCGGTTCCCACCATCAATGTCCCCTCAACCCAACGAATCGTGACAGTTGCCATGTTAGCTCCTATGTATGGTTCAATCAGTCGATCTCTTCGATGAACTGCCGGATCTGCTCGACCAGCGGGGCGTATTCCGGCGATTCGCCCCGCTCCAATGCAATCTGGTCAACAATCCGCCGCAGCAGATCTGGGTTGACCTGTGCCAGGTCACGCGTCAGGGTTTCCCAGCGCTCGTGCAGCTCAGCGTTCGGGTAGGTCGCCACAGCCACGGCAATTTCAGCCGGAGAAGCCGCCCCCATGTTCCAGGCGCTGGTGTTGATGTTCAGCTCTCGTCCTGCGTTTGCCCAGTAATAGGACAGCATCGGGTTGATCAGCCCGCGCATCCGGCTCCACAGGGCGTCATCCTCCTGCACCAGCGAGAAGAACGCCAGGTAATACGGGCGGGCTGCCCGGTAATCCCGGTAGACCTGGGATAGCTTGCCGGCGTTTGCCGAAGCATACGAGGCGATATACCAGCGCAGGTCTTGCAGGCTGGCGCCGATCTCGCCCCGCTCGAAGGCATCTGCCAGCAGGCGGCAGGCCAGCAGGTAATTGCTGGCGGAGGCCACAAAATCCTGCGAGCGCTGCAGCATGGCATTGTGTGCCAACGAGCGGGCGGCTGCCGCCCCCTGGGTCATCCCATCCGGCAGCTTGACCGCTTCGATGTCCCGCCACACCGGCTTGAGTGCCGCCTCGCTGCGGAACGGGATGGCATCCCTGCCGGGCAGACCGAAATGCTTGTTGCGGCGGATGATCATGCCCCGCTTGTCCAGATCGTCCACTAGGCTTTGCACATAATCCACCTGGCTGCGATCATTCAGCAATGCGCCCGCCAGGGTCGCCAGGTCCACCTCCAGCCCGTTGCGGATCAGCACATACACGAAATCCGATTCGGCGCGGCGCACAAAATCGGCCTCGCTCTCGATCCCATCTACCAGGTGGAAGGGCACGTACAATGAAGCGTTCTTGCCGCCGTAATCGAAAGCTTTCTGGCGGAAAGCGATCTGCAAAATATCCCGCAGGCTGGGCTTGTTGCGCGCCATGTTTTGGGCGGCGTAGCGATCGCCCAGCAAATCGAGCAGCTCATTGGTGTTGAGCTTCTTATCCGCTTCGCACAGCTCTCGGTAAATATCCCGCAGCACGTCCCGCCGGGTGGCAAAATCGGAGCTGGTCATGCGCAGGCGGGCGAATAGCTGGCGGGACCGCACTTCCAGCGGGGGTCCTTTCTCCTCCTTGTCATGTTCCTCGTCGGACACATCCAGCGGGATCAGCCCCAGGCTGCCCGGCACGCTGTAATCGATCGGCGCGACGTATAATTGCAGCTCTTTGACAAACAGCTTGATCAGGTCCAGGTTTTCTTCCAGCCAGTTCTTGAATTGGGGGTAGCCGAAATTAGCCTCGTTGAAGGCAGGGTCCATCAAGAGCATGGTTTGCTTCAGCTTGGCTGCCAGCACCGGCAGCTCGCCGCGCTGACCGTGTGCCTGCAAGGCCTTCTGCAGCACCGCCCGGGCTTGCTCTCGCTGCGAGCTGGCTTGCGGGTGTTCCTCCGGGCTTTCGCCCAGGATGGTCTCCAGGTAGACGAACTCGTCGCACGAGCGCACCAGCAGGTCGTGGGTGATGCCGCGCGGCCCGATGCCCAGCGTATAGCCGCCATACTCGCGCAGCTTGGCGACCAGCGGGGTGAAATCGCTATCCCCGGACACGATCACAAAATTCTTGATTTGCTGGCGGGTCATCACCACCTCGAAGGCATCGATTGCCATGCGGATATCCGCCCGGTTTTTCCCCGCCCGCCCGCTGTAGATCTGGATCAGGTCGATGGATAGCTCCATCAGCTCATCCCGGTAGCGCAGGAAGCGCCCCCAATCGCCGTAAGCCCGTTTTACCACTGCTGGTCCGCGGCTCTGGATATACTCCATCAGCGGGGTCAGCTCAAAATCATAATACTCCCGATCTGCCCACAAGGCGATGTTCTCGAAATCGATAAAAACAGCTTGCTGGTTATCCATCCACACTCCTCATAATCCCCAGATCTGGCGCGCCTGTTGGGCAACTGCCTGCCAGGAACGACCCTCAAAGCGCGGCGACTCGCCCAGCGAATCTTCCCACTGCGTGCCAAGCAACGCCGCGTTGACTGCCAGGCTGCAAGCTGCTGCTGCTTCCAGATCGTAACCGCCTTCCAGGAATATGGCAATTCTACCCGCACAATGCGCATCTGCCCAGGCCACCAGGCTGGCGATCAGCTTTCCATAGCCTTGAGCCGAGAGCTGCAAATGGCCCAGGGGATCGCGCCAGTGGGTGTCGAAGCCATAGCTGACCAGGATCATCTGCGGGAGGAAGCGGTCCATCAAGGGCAAGATCAGCCCCTCCATGATCTCGCCGAACGCGCCGTCTCCCGAGCCGGGCGGCAGGGGGAAGTTGGCGGTCGTGCCCAGCCCGTCCCCGCTGCCGGTCTCTTCCAGCCTGCCGCTGCCCGGGTAGAGCGGCGACTGGTGGGTGGACACATAGAACACATCCCCCCTCTGCCAGAAAATATCCTGGGTGCCGTTGCCATGGTGCAGGTCCAGGTCAATGATCGCCACCCGCTGCGCCCCCAACTCTTTCAGCAGGTATTCTGCCGCCAGGGCGACGTTGTTGAGCAAGCAAAAACCCATCCCCTGGTCGTAAGTGGCATGGTGACCGGGCGGGCGAGTCAGGCCAAAGCCCCGCTTTGCTGCCCCCTGCCAGACCGAGCTGGCGACCGAGAGCGCCCCTCCGGCCGCGTTGAGGGCCAGCTGCCAGCTCGCCGGGGTGGTGTAGGTATCCATATCCAGGTGACGCCCGCCTCGGCAGGCTGCTTCCAGTTCCTCTAAGTAGCCGCGCTCGTGGATGTGTGCGAACAGGTCATCGCCTACTTCGAGAGGCTCCAGCTTGGGGTAAGCCTCCCACCAACCGGTGGCCTGCAGCGCCTGGCGGATCGTCTCCACCCGTTCTGGCCTCTCCGGATGCCCCAGCTCGCAATGCGCCTGGTGGCCTTCCGGATAAAAATAAACCAGATCATGCATCTTGGTCAGCCTCCCAATCCTTGGAATTCTCCCTTGATTCTACCTCTTGTCATGCCAGCCTACCGCCGATTTTCTTTATTTAATGGGGAAGTGGAGTACAATTTCAGTTGAGCGTGCCAGCCACATCGCTCCATAGCAAGGAGTCTTCCCATGCGCCTGATCCTGATTGTGCTTGGTTTCGTTTCCCTGGTCGGCGGCAACCTGCTCCCCTGGATGTTCGTGGGCAGTGTAGGTTTTGTCCTGGGCAGCTATCTGGCAGGGGCGATGGGGTTCGACCAATCGGAATGGCAGGTGCTCACCGTCTCGACAGCAATCGGGATGGTCGGCGTCTTCCTGACTTTTTACGTCAGAAAAATCATGGTGCTGGTGGCAGGTTTCCTGGCAGGCGGATATATCAGCCTGACCCTGCCGTCCATCCTGGGCTGGATAATGCCCCTCGGCAAGTTGCAGGCATTCTTACTGTTCGGCGCAGCCTGCCTGGTGATCTTGTTGTTGTGGTATAGCCTATCCCTGATCCTGGTCTCCACCCTGGCGGGCACTACCCTGATCTTGCAAAATATGACCTTCGGCACGATCAGCCAGGAAGCCATCTTTGTGGTTCTGCTTGTCTTCGGGTTAATCGCCCAGTACGTCTTGATGCAGTACACCCCCGTCCAGGATAAAGACTAGCGCTTTGCCTGGCAGCAAGACGGCAAACCCCTGCTGTACGATTTAAATTCCCCGGCAGGTGCACCCGCCCACACACCCCCAACACCTACCGAACTGCGTAAGTTCTACTTTAAACGAAAGGATCGCTGATGACAGACCTACTGTACCAGACTGACAGCTATCTGCAGGAATTTGACGCAACCGTGACCGGCACCGTGACCGGCACCGTGACCGGCGTGGATCATGAGGCTCGCGCCATCCTGCTGGATCGCAGCGCTTTCTACCCCGGCGGCGGCGGGCAGCCCGCCGATAGCGGCCTGCTGACCGTGGGCAGCCAGCAGTACCCCATCGCCCGCGCCAAAAAGATCGGCGAGGACGTCTATCACTACCTGGCAGCGGATGCTCCCCTGCCGCCGGCTGGCGCACCCGCCCACGGTCAGATCGGTTGGGAGCGGCGCTACCAGCTCATGCGCACCCATACCGCCCTGCACGTGCTGTGCGGTGTGGTCTTCCGCGATTACGGCGCCCAGGTTACCGGCGGGGATATGGAGCCTCTCAAAGGTCGCATGGATTTCGAGTTCGAGACCATGCAGAAAGAGCTGGTCCAGGAGATTGAAGCTGCCGTCAACCGGGAGGTGGTCAATGCCCACCCGGTGCGGGTGGCGATCCTGCCCCGCGAGCAGGCCTTCCGGATTCCGGACCTGATCCGCACCAAGATCAACCTGCTGCCTGAAGGCATCCAGCAGGTGCGGGTGGTTGAGCTTGTCGGCCTGGATCTGCAAGCCGATGGCGGCACGCATGTCGCCAACACCCGCGAGGTGGGGCATATCCGCGTGGTGGATTACAAGAGTAAGGGCAAGATCAACAAGCGCATCTACATCGAAGTCGAAGATTGAGCGCCAATCCGCTTAACGCCCAGGTGGTCATCTGCGGGGCAGGCATCGCCGGGGTGAGTGCTGCCTACCATCTGGCGGCGCGGCATGCCGTACGGAATGTGCTGCTGGTCGACGAGCGCCCGCCGCTCAGCCTGACCAGCGACAAATCCACCGAGTGCTACCGCAACTGGTGGCCCGGTCCGGGCTCGGCGATGGTCTCCCTGATGAACCGCAGCATCGATATCCTGGAAAGCCTGGCGCAGGAGAGCGGGGATATTTTCCACCTTAACCGCCGCGGCTACCTGTACCTGACTGCCGCCCCGGGGAGGGTTGGGGCGATGCTTACCGCAGCCCAGGAGCCGCCCATCCTGGGCGCCGGGGAGCTGCGGGTTCACCGCGGCTTGCCGGATGACCCGCCCTATATCCCGGCCCAACCCGAAGGCTACCAGGGCATGCCGGGCGGCGCCGACCTGTTCCTGGACCCCGCTTTGCTGCGTAGCTATTTTCCATATTTATCCTCAAGCGTTATTGCCGGCTTGCACGTCCGCCGGGCAGGCTGGTTCAGCGCCCAGCAGCTGGGCGCTTACCTGTTGGAGCAAGCCCGCCGGCACGGTGCCCGCCTGCTCCAGGGACGCGTGACCGGGGTGAGCGTAGCTGGAAACCGGGTGCGCTCGGTTGCCCTGGCGGGTGGTGAGACCATCCCGGCCGCCGCATTTGTCAATGCTGCCGGTCCGTTCGTGCCCCAGGTTTGCAGGCTGCTCGGGTTGGACCTGCCGGTGTACAGCGAGCTGCACCTGAAAGTCGCCCTGCATGATGCCTTGGGTGCTGTGCCGCGCTACGCCCCGCTCTTGATCTGGACCGATCCGCAGTCCCTGCCCTGGTCCGCTGACGAGCGCCAGGCCCTGGCGGAAGCGGAGGAGACGCGCTGGATGCTGGGCGAGATGCCCGGCGGGGCGCATACCCGCCCGGAGGGCGGGGGCGATAGCAACATCATCCTGCTGCTGTGGGAGTACCGCGACCAGCGGGCTGAGCCGGGCTTCCCGCCGCCCCTGGATCCAGCCTACCCCGAGCTTGCCCTGCGCGGCATGGCTGCCATGCTGCCCGGCATCCGCGCTTATTTCCAGCGCCTGCCGCGACCCGTGCTGGACGGGGGCTACTATACCCGGACGCCGGAAAACCGTCCCCTGATCGGTCCCCTGCCCGTGGGTGGCGCGTATGTCATCGGGGCACTCTCCGGTTACGGGCTGATGGCCTCCTGCGCGGCGGGCGAGCTCCTGGCAGCCCACCTGACCGGCAGCCCGCTGCCGGACTACGCCCCAGCCTTCTCGCTGGAGCGCTACAACGATCCAGCCTATCTTGCCCTTCTCGAGGAGTGGGGCGACTCGGGTCAGTTATAATCATGAAGATCAACACACCCCGTCTTATCCTGCGGGAGTTCGTCCCAGACGATTGGCAAGCCGTTCTGGCGTACCATAACGACCCGCGTTACCTGCGTTTCTACCCGCAAGAGTCGGAGGGCGAGTACCAGGTGCGGGCTTTCGTGCAGCGCTTTGTAGATCAAGAGCTGGAGTCGCCCCGCCAGAAATTCCAGCTCGCCGTCTGCCTGGCGGGCAGCGGTCAGCTCATCGGCAATGCCGGGGTGCGCCTGGGTGGTTTGGGTCCCCGCCAGCCAGAAGCGCGCCAGGGCGATATCGGCTATGAGATTGATCCGGCTTTTTGGGGGCAGGGCTACGCCACCGAAGCCGCCCGCGCCATGCTGGATTTCGGTTTTGCTAACCTGCGCCTGCACCGCATCTGGGCGCGCTGCCTGGCGGAGAACGCCGCCTCCCAGCGGGTGCTGGAGAAGCTTGGCATGTGCCTGGAAGGTCGCCTGCGCCAGGATGAATACTTCAAAGGACGCTGGTGGGATACCTTGATCTACGCCATCTTGGAGGACGATTGAACCCAGCCCAAGGACAGGTCGTTAGCGATCCGGTAGACTATTCCCTCAAGTGGTATGTCATGGCAGCCGTAGGGATGGGCGTCTTCCTGGCGACCATCGACGGCAGCATCGTCAACGTGGCTTTGCCTACCCTGGTGCGCGCTTTTAACACGGATTTTGCTACCGTGCAGTGGGTCGTCTTGGCATACCTGCTCACCATCACCACCCTGCTGCTCAGCGTCGGTCGTCTGGCGGATATGATCGGCAAGAAATCCATCTACGCCGTGGGTTTTGCCGTCTTCACCCTCAGCTCGGTGTTGTGCGGGCTGGCTCCCACAGTCTACTGGCTGGTGGGGTTCCGCGTTCTGCAGGCTCTTGGCGCGGCGATGATCATGGCGCTGGGCACCGCCATCGTCACCGAGGCCTTCCCGCCCTCCGAGCGTGGCAAGGCGCTGGGCATCATCGGATCAACGGTCTCGATCGGGATTGTCATCGGGCCGACCCTGGGCGGCTTGATCATCCAGTCACTCTCCTGGCACTGGATCTTCTTTGTCAACCTGCCGGTCGGCATCCTGGGAATTTGGATGGTCTTGCGCTACGTGCCGGCAGTCCGTCCCGCTGCCCGCCAGCGATTTGATTTCCTCGGCGCGCTGGCTCTCTTCGCCTCGCTATTGTGCCTGCTGGTCGCCCTGACCAGCGGGCAGGAGATCGGCTTTCGCGACCCGCGCGTGCTTGGGCTCCTGGCGGGGTTTGCCGCCTTCTTGGTTGCCTTCGTGTGGATCGAGCTGCGTACCCAGCAGCCGATGGTTGACCTGCGCCTGTTCCGCAACCAGCTTTTCACGATTAACCTGGTGACCGCCATGCTGGGCTTTATTTGCACCTCGGGTACCTTGCTCTTAATGCCTTTCTACCTCGAAAATGTTCTCGGCTACGATACCCGCCAGGTGGGGCTGATGCTGGTGGTCGTGCCGATCTTGCTGGGGATTACTGCCCCGCTCTCCGGCATTGCTTCCGACCGGTTCGGCACGCGACCGATCACTGCCCTGGGGCTGGCGGTCGCCCTGCTGGGTTTCTTAGCGTTGCGCACCCTGAGCACCGATACCACCACCCTGGGCTATATCTTGCGCTTTGTCCCGATCGGCCTGGGATTTGGTATCTTCCAGTCCCCCAATAACAGCGCCATCATGGGAGCCGCCCCGCGCACGCAGCTGGGCGTCGTCTCCGGCATGCTCGCCATCAGCCGCACCCTGGGGCAGACGGTGGGGATTGCCATCCTGGGGGCGGTCTGGGCCAGCCGGGTGATCTTCCACGCGGCTGGCTCGAGCTCCGGCGGTGCGACTGGGGCGCCTGCCGCAGCTCAGGTCGCTGGTCTGCAGGATACCTTCCTGGTGGTGGTGGTCCTGATGAGCATTGCTCTCGGGCTGGCCCTGTGGGCGTTATATAAATCGAAGGAATACAAATGAAAATAGATCCGGTCACCTTATGTGCTGAGCTGGTGCGCATCCCCAGCCTTTCGGGCCAGGAGGGTGCGTTGATGGCTTACGTCCAGGAGACGATGCTGGCTTTGGGCTATAACGAAATCTGGCAGGATCGCTTCGGCAACACGGTTGGCGTGCTAAAGGGCGCCAAACCGGGTAAGCCCCGCCGCCTGCTGGTGGATGTCCATGCTGACACCGTCCCGGTCACCAGCCCGGAAGCCTGGCAGTACGCCGCGTATGGCGGCGAGCTGGCGGGGGGCAGGCTGTACGGGCGCGGGGCGTGTGATATCAAGGGCGGGATGGCTTCCGCCCTGGTCGGCCTGGCGAACCTGCCCCGCGACGATTTCTGCGGTGAGATCTGGCTCTCGGTCAGCGTGGCAGAGGAGGTCATCGAGGGGGCTGCCACCCGCCTGGTGCTGGACCAGATGCTATCTAAAGGCGGCTCGCCGGACGGCACTGCCGCCGGCGCCATCGATTTCTGCGTGGTGGTGGAGCCGACCCAGCTGAAAGCCGGGATAGCCCAGAAAGGCCGCTCTGGCGTGCGCCTGCAAACCCGGGGCGTACCCGCCCATACCTCCCGCGCCGAGCTGGGGGTCAATGCGGTTTATAAAATGCTGCCCGCCATCCAGGCGGTGCGCCAGATGCCCGTCCGCCAGGATGAGCTGCTCGGGGTGGAGATCTTCGAGCTGGTCGAGATCGTCTCGGCGCCCTTCCCTGGCAACTCGATCGTCCCAGATGCCTGCCGGGCGCGGGTCGATTGCCGCTTGCTGATCGGCGAGACGCCCGACAGCTTGCTGGGGCGCTTCCGCCAGGCGGTTCCGGCGGATGTGGAAGTCGATCTCTGGCCGGTCAGCGTGGAGCTGTACACCGGCGAGCGCCTGGAATGGCGCGATTTTCATGCCGCCTGGAGCATCTCGCCGGACCAGCCCTTGCCCTCCGCCCTGCTGCGGGAGTTGAACGCGGCGGGTCTGCCGGAGGAGATTTACCTGGTGCCGTACTGCTGCAACGCCAGCGCTGTCAACCAGGCCGGCGTGCCGGTGGTGGTCTTCGGCCCGGGCGATATCGCCCAGGCCCACGCCGTGGATGAGTGGGTTAGCACGGTGGAGCTAACCCAGGCTGCCGGGGTCTACGCCGGGCTGGCAAAGGTATTATTGTCCTGAATCTCTGTCCGGGGGGCACTCCCTCTCCCGCTTGCGGGGGAGGGTTGGGGTGGGGGCAGTGTGGTGGTTGTGGTGGTCAGGTAGGGAGGCGGGGAGGAATGGAATTGCAAGATCACGTAGCGGTCATTGGCAGCGATCTCCGTAAGCGGAACCTGAGCCAGCTCAGCCAGCTCCAAGACGTTTTCAAGCGATTCACGGCTGATCACCGCGTAATCCATCCCTTTTTGAACCTGCCTCACCAGGGCAGCTTTGTTGTCAGGATAATAACGTTTCTCTGGAAGCGTATCCCAGACCGGTAACCGGTTATAGACGATGACCTGATCATAATTGTAAAATGCCTGGTAGGTGTCGTAATCTAACATAACCCGGGTAGCGTAGCGATCATGGCTGGCAGCAAAATCCCAAACCAAGCGTGCCGGGGCAACATTCTCGCGCCATTCTCTGATGAGGGGCGGGTAATAAATCAGGGATATGGATAAGAACAAGACAATCGTTATGGATAAACCGGAGATCACAAGGCGGGGCGATTTTCCACCGGAATAATCCCACAAGATCAAACCGAGGACAATCAGTATATAGAAGACCAGCGCAGTCATCTCGTTGGTCGTTGCCTGGATGGCAGCCTCGCCAAAACTTACCGGGGATGTCTGGCTCTGATTGCTAACCCAGCGCAATGTGTCCCGAAGCCACTGGAAGCCCGCCAGAGCAACTGCCAGGGCATAAACGCAAACAAATGTAATCATTCGATGATGGGGGGATTTCTTCTTCCATGCAGACCAAAGCCAATAGGCGAGCGCCGCGGCAATCACGAGGATGATGACCCAATATAGGGGAGGCAGCAAGCGAATAAAATTAAGCGGGTTGTAAGCGCTGTCGATGCGGGTATATTCTCCCCAGCGCATAAACGCCAAAAACGCAAGCAGCGCTGCGACATCAATAACCAGGAAGGTGGCGGTTTGTTTCCAGCGTCCCGGGCGCCCATCCATCAGCAAGTGGTTAAGCAGGATAACAATTGCTCCCAGGACGACCCCTTCTTCACGGAGCCCGACAAGCAATACGAAAAACAAAGTCTTCTCCCAAAACGGGCGCTCGTAATAGATCGACAGGATCACCAGAGACCAGGCGGCGGCGAATAAAATCCGAGGCCGGAGATCGGCGGTTACCGAATTGAGGCTGGCGGGAAAAACAAGGTATAGCAAGGAGAAGAGCAATAGCATTAAAACGTGTTGGCGATGACGCGGGTGGGGTAAAAGGGCAAAATAAAGGACCGGTGAGAAAAAGACCAGACTGTAAAAAATATACAGCGCCAGCGGATCCCTGAAGATCGCATAAAGCAGGACGTAAAGGTAGCGGAAATATGCGGTATGAATCGCGTGGAATAGGCTCTTGACCCCCTCGACACCTTGCAATCCAAGGAAGTTGTAGCCCTCGATCTGCATGGCAAAACTTTTCGCGAGCCCGGGATCTGTGAGACGGGCAGCCTGCTCGACAAAATAGTTGTAATCTTTTTGATGAAAGCGAAGGGCGTCGCGCTTGAGGGTGAGCAGGCTGACTGAAGCGATAACAGCCAGGAGGTAGACCAGGAGGGCAATCAAGATCTTCTGCTTGCGGGTTGAAATCTGCATCCTATCAAAAGTCCAAAATCGTCAATATAAGTTGCTTGCTGGCAGTAAAACAATATTCCACTGAGATGCTAATATCTCCGGGAATGGCTGGCAATCAAATCAGGGGGCTGTCCAAAAGGCAGGGCGAAGCGTGGTCATATCGCCATATATTGTGTAGAAGCCGGGTAGAAGCCGCTGCTTCGCCCCGCCCCGTGGCGGTGGTATGATGCTATCTCTCTCTTTTTGGACAGCCTCTGAAAAAACGATCAGATATTACTGGAAAACCGTCAGGGTTGCAAGGCTTCGCCCTCCACAAATATATCCAGGAGGACGTAGCTTTCACCCAGGGCGCCGTTGCTGCCAAGGGCGTAGCTGGCGTAGCGCCCGTCGAGGATGGTGACGGTGTTCCGGCCCCAGGCTGCTGCACCGGAGGCGGTCAACTCGATGGCGGTATCCGCATCGATGCCCAGGCCGAGCAGGGCGGGATCCCGGTACAGGTGGTTGTACAGGCGCCCCCAGTGGCGCTCCAGCACCAGGCGCGGCTCAATTGCTACGCCGGGGAGCCAATTCAAGCCGGGCTGGATGGTCACCCCGCTGAGCAGGAAATCACCCATCGAGTCGTCTTCCAGGCAGCCGGAGGTGGGGGTTGGGTCAATGCTGACGGCTTGCGCGGCGGCCGCGGCGGCGGCGTTATCCAGCAGCAGGGTCTTGCCGCCAGACCAGGCATCGTAGATGGCGGAGGTGATGCCGGGGGCGGCTGAGAAAGCATCCAGCACCCGGGACGGGTCCGGCGCGGAAACCAGGACGCCGGTGGCGCCGGCGATCGCGCCCTGGACCGCAGACGGATCGACCTTCGCATCGACCACGAACCATTTGACGGGTTTATCGACCAGGGTCTGCAGGGCGGCGGCATAGGCCTTGGCGGCAGCCTTGGCGTCGCTGCTCTTGGCATGCCCCAGCACGATCACCACCAGGCGGGCATCTCGGCTACCGCCGCTTAACTCAACGAAACGCTGGGCGGCTGAGCCAGCCGGATCGCCGGTCAAATCGCCAGCCAGGAGCAGCGGGCCGTAACCCGCCGGCAGGTGCAGGGCATCGAACGCCCGACCGGAGAGATCCGGGGCGGGGAGCGGGGCGCCGCCCAGCAGGGGCTGGCGCAGGGTGAGATCGTAGCCGAAATCACCCGGCGGGATGAGGTGGGTGACCGCGCCGCGCAGCGACAGGCTGCTGGTAGGACCGGCAAAAACGCCGCTTGCCTGGTAGGTCTGCAAATCGACCAGGATGGCGGCAGTCGCCCCGGTCACGGCGGATAAAACCGATTCATCCGCCACCATCCCGCCGGTATCCGCATCCAGACCGATGCCGAGCAAGCCGGTGGTAAAGCTGGCGTTGATCAGGCGGGCGATGCGCCCGCGCTGAAAGGTGTGCTGCTCGAAGACTGCGTTGGAGGCGCCGAAGCTCAGGCCGCGGGTCTCATCGGTGGGGCTATCGTACAGCCAGAGATAGACGCTGCCCTGCTGGAAGCCGTTCTCGGGGCCGTTATCGCCCACGTAGCCGTTGATCATGTTGCGAGACTGGACCGCTGCCCCGGCGCTGTTGCCGCTGAGCACCGCCCCCAGCTCGAAGGCGCTTGCCATGCGCTCTTCGAAGGGGGTGTTGGCGACGACCTGCATGGCGACCGTCTGGTCGCCGCCCAGGATGAAGATGCCGTCGAGGTCGGGGACGAACAGATCCAGGTTGCTCTGCAGGTAGGCATCCGGGCGGATGAGCACCGGGGCCAGGACAGCCCGGCAGGTTTGCCCGGGCAGCAGGACGAGGTTGCAGGCATCTTCCACCTGCTGGCGGCGGGTCTCGGCCAGCTCCAGGTTCTTCCTGCGCTCGCCGGGGGTGGTGGAATAGGCGTCAGTGCCGTAGGTGATGGGCAGGACGAGCAAGTCCACCACGCCGCTGGAATCGCGCAGGGCGGCCTGGCGGGCAAAGAGCTGCAGGGTGTCTGCGGTGTAGCCGCTACCGATGGGGATCAGGGTGCGCATGGGGGTCGGGTTAGCGCGGGCGGGTTGGGGGCTAAAGAGGGTCAGGGCGAGGAGGAAGGAACATAGGATCAGCCAGGGCTTGGACATGCCGGTCTCCTTTCGGGCGGGGGTATGGATTAATTATACGAGAGAAGGGGGGATTATGAGGGGAGAATGGATATATATACCGGTATGGGCCAGGTAGATTGGGACTGGATGCAAATGATCTGGAAGAAGATGCGGATGGACACCTGCCAGTTGGTGAGGCAGGCGGCGCAAGACAGGACTGGCAGTGGGGGGACAGGACTGGCAGTGCTGGCTGATAGCGGGCTGATCAGGATGATATGCTGCCAACTGTACCCTGACTGCCAAAGCGCCTGCGGAGCACTGCCAGTCCTTAAATCCATTCGAGTGGTTAATGTTAAACAGTTTGACGGTAAGACTGCTCAATCAAATTCACAACCCGCTCCAGCTCGGATGGGTTGGTGAGCCTGACTTCAGAGTTGCCAGTTCCGTAGTGACCGATTTTGGAAACGTCGCGAACGAGATGGTAGGGGTCTTCCAACTCAGCAGGTGGGATATCCAGCCAGATCTGAAGGAGTTTTGATTGCAAGCGCACCTCGCAGAAGTTCTTGCCATGCTTGTAACCGACATACATCTTGTTGGCTTTTTCGACAATCTCGCTCGGCTCGCCAAGAGCGAAGATGCGCTCGCGCAGCGCTTGAAACAGCTCCTGGGTCTCTTTTGACTTGCGGGCAAGGTGATCGTCTAAGGTATAGACGGGTGCTTCCGGCTTCTCCGCTTCGGCTTCCTCAATGGGGACAGTTACTACCGGAGTGACGGTTTTACCCCTGGCAGGCTGCCCCGGGGCTTCGTAGATGGCATGCAGGTAAAGCAGGTCATCGCCATAGAGACGGTAGGTCCACAAGTCGATATTGGCACCGATACGGTTAACAGCATATTGGTCGTAGTCGGAGAAAGACTCGGCGACCAGGAGCAGGCGCGGGCGGGACCAATCGATCTTGATCTCATTGCCGAGGGCTTTTTGGGCAGACAGGGCAAAGTCGCCTTTGTGGTCAACTAACCAATCCATATAGAACAAGCCCTGGTTGATTATGTTCTCTTTGTTGCTCTTCTTGTATTCGATGATAGTCGGGTAGCCGTCCTGATCCAGACCGAGGGTGTCGATGCGGCCGCGCTGACGGTCGCCGGTGGTGAACTCGCTAGCGACAAGGCGCACGCCGAGCAGGGATTCGAGGTTAGCCTCGAACAGTTTCTGGAGATCACGCTCGCGGGAGAAGTTGGCTGGCTTGACCTGAACGGTTTTTTGCTGCGGGTCGATACGATAGAGCGGCATTTGGCACTCTCCCTTGTTCCGTAATCATTATATCGAATAAATATAATACAACGGATATTAGCCTGAGGATTCCAACAAAATTATTGGGATGAGATCTTCACAACCTCCAATTATCCATCGGGGTTGTGAGCGGGCATACCTCCCCCCTCCCCCGCGCGGGTTAACCCGCGAAATCCCCCTATCCCCCTCCGGGGGGATTTTGGCTTAAAGGGCTTGCTTTGCCGGGAATTCTTTGCTATCCTTCCTGATATCGAACAAACGTTCTATATGAGGAGGCAATCCATGACCGGTTTCATCCGCCGCATCATCAACTTCGAGGAGCTAGATTGGGCCATCGTCCAGCGGGCCGCCCGCCAGGAGGAGCTGGGTGGCAAGGGCTATTCGGCTGCCCTGCGCGGCATCATCCGCCAGTGGGCCCAGGAGCACCTGCCCGCCCCGCTGCCGGTCCACGCCCCGCTGCCACCGGGCAGCACGGGCGATCTTCCCGAGCCAGACGGGGGGCAAGATGGCGACCCGGGATGAGGTGTCCGTCATGCTGGAGGCGCTAATGGCCCGCTACCCGCAACACCAGCCCAGCCGCGGCGCGCCGCTGCATTACGCCAGGTTCCTGGAAGATATCCCTGCCCTGCTGCTGGCGGGGGCCGCCCGGGAGCATATGGACAAGCGAGGCTGGTTCCCGAGCATCGCCGAGCTGCGGCTGGAGGCTGCCAAACTGGCGGGGACGCTGATCTTCGACCCCCGGCAGAGCCGGGAGCTCACCGAGCGGCAGCTGTTCGGGATACAACTAAAGCTGCGCGGGGAATTTTCCCGAGGAGTAGGGCTGGATGAGGAGGCGTGGGAGCTGCTGATCGCGGCCTACACGCAGATTGGGTTTGTGGGGACGGCGGAGGCGCTGCAATGGAGGCTGGCGGATTACAAGAAGAGGTGATGAGTTAGCAGAAAGGAATTTTCACCGCGGAGAAGGGCATTTCTGCACCGCGGAGACGCGGAGAACGCTGAGAAAATCTTTAATAACCGCGAAGACACAAAGGGCGCGGAGAAGGGCTTTTTATAAAGGGGGTTGGTCCTTTTCCAGGAATTTGAGCAGGGCGTAGACCAGGTAGGCGGGCCAGAAGATGCCTTTGAAGAAGCCCTGCACGCCTTCCTGGAAGGTGGCGGCGCGGCCGATGTAATAGACCCAGGCGCCGATCAGGCCCAGCCCGTAGACGGTGTCTGATCCGCCGCGGATGTTCATTTGCATATCGTGGTCTTTGTGCTCGGTGGGGGTGATTTCAGCGGTCATGATTGCTCCTTAAAAATTTTAGATTTCGGGCTTACACAACTGGCAGGTGGGTTCAGTCCCTTCCTGAACAAGGTACTATCTAAGAATATTACCATTTATTGGCGAGAATGGCTCATCCCAGGGGCGAATGGTTTGCGAGATCCATGCCGCACTGGCAGGTTCCTGCGGGCTTACTGGAAAAAGGGCAAGGATCAATCGTTGTGCTATGCCATTATGATATAATCGTATTACGTTTTTATGATCGATAGGAGGATCGTATGCAAGAAGTGACTGTTTCAACCAAATACCAGGTTGTGATCCCCAAAGCCGCGCGCAAGCACCTGCGCATCCTGCCCGGGCAAAAAATGCAGGTGATCAGCTATGATGACCGCATCGTATTGGTGCCGCTGCGCCCCATCCAGGAGGCCCGCGGCTCGCTCAAAGGCATTTCCACGGATGTGCCGCGGGATGAAGAAGACCGGGTATGAACGCTGTCGATTCATCCGGCTGGCTGGAGTATTTTGGGGACGGTCAAAATGCGGATTTCTTTGCCCCGGCAATCGAGGACACCCAGCAGCTGATTGTTCCGGTGATCTGCATCTACGAAGTCTTCAAGCGAATCTTGCAGCAACAGGGGCTAGGTGCGGCCGAGACACGCATCGCTGATCTTTACAAGGGAACCATCATCGAGCTGAGCGCAACGTTAGCCGTTAGCGCAGCGGTCTTATCTGACCGGTTAAAGCTGCCCATGGCAGATAGTCTGATCCTGGCAACTGCCCGCGCGCATGGCGCCACCCTGTGGACCCAGGATGAACACTTCAAGGAGATTGAAGGGGTGAGGTATATTCCTGTGAAATAGGAGAATATGATATCTGGAATAGGGGTATGCACAGCGCTCGCCGCACAACTACCTGAAATGATTGGGGTTATTATGGAAGGTTGGGCATAACCCTGACCGATTGAATATCATCCCCTGATTGGAGGCCGAGATGGACTGGATTTCGTTAATTCTTTCGATTGCAGCAGGTTTGTTATTGCTCTTCGCCGGGCGCAGGTTTTTCTGGCTGGCAGCCGCACTGGTGGCATTTTTATTCACTTTCAATTTGTTTGATAATTTATTTGGAGGCGGGTGGCTTGGGCTGATCGTGGCAGTCGTTGCCGGGGCGATCTTTGCCTGGCTGGCCACCAAGTTTGTCAAAATCGTCGGCTATATCGTGGGGGCGTTGGCGGGTGCGGTTGGGCTGCCGATCTTCCTCGGCTTATTTGGCATCGATTGGAGCTGGCTGCTGACGGCGCTGATCGGGGCAGTGCTCGGCTTTGTGCTGATGTTTCGCCTGTTTGACTGGAGTTTAATCTTGCTGACTTCCTGGGCAGGCGCCAATGCCGTCACGGGTATGGTGAATGATCGATGGGCTTTGGGCGCTGCGATTGCGACCATCCTTTTCATTGTGCTCTTTGCAGCCGGCATTTTCGTGCAATCAAGAGATTTGAAAGCGAAAAAATAACTCAATAAAGGGTCGCCAGCAGCGCGCTGCGACAAGCGGGTATAGCGCGTTGCTGGCGTCCGTGTTGCAAGCCTCTTGCGGGCTTTATTCAGCGTTTGCTGGCGGAACCCCCAGGGTGTGTTTCCGCGCGGATTCTTAGGCTTCGGCCGGGGCTGGGATGGCGCCAAGTTGCTGCATCATCAGCATCGAATCCATCTGGCCCCAATGTTCCACCAATTTGCCCCCAGCAATCCGGATGATATCGATCACGCCAAAGGATACCTTCTTGCCGGTTGCGGGGATGCCCATAAACTCGCCCCCCGTATGGGTGCCGCTCCAGGTCATCCGGATTACTACCTTGTCGCCTTCGGCGAGGATGTCCTCAATTGTGGCTTTGAAATCCGGGAAGGCACTGCGCAACATAGTGGTCAGCACTATGACACCCTCACGACCTTCGGGTAAGCCGGGGGGGAGCTGTTCGCGCTCAACAAAATCCGGCGCAAATATCTCGCCGACGATACCCATGTTTCCCTGGTTGAAGAGCTCCTCGACGAATCGACGGATTAAAGCCTTATCTTGTTCTATTGCCATTGGTAATTCTCCTTTTAAAATGATCCAAATGCAGGCATATGCGTAGCAGCAATGGTGGTTGATTAGCTCTCCGGTAACTCAACTGCTGAACCACCCCCCAAAATTTCGGGCACACAGTTGTATGACGGGTACATATCGGAGTATTACGATCATTATACTACGAATAACGATGGACACAAGCTCCCAGGGCATTCACCCAGGGCTTTCACAAGAATGGATCCAGCATTGCGTGCGAGCGATCTTGGCGAGCGAAGTAATCCGTTTCAAGTAACTTGAGATTGCTTCGCCCCCGGAAAATCACCATTTTGATGTATAATTATGGATAATCATTATCTGTGAGGATCAATTCTCCAAAGGAACCTGATGAACGATCCGGATATCCGATTCAACCAGCTGATTGCCGCCCTTAAAGAGCACGATTTCCGGCTGACCCCCCAACGAGTGGAGCTGGTGCGCTTGATTGCCGCCAGCGAAGGGCACCCCAGCGCCAGCGAGCTACACGCCAAAATCCGGCGCCAGTTCCCAACCATGAGCCATGCCACGGTCTATAAAACCCTGACCCTGTTGAAAGAGATCAACCAGGTGCTGGAGATCGATTTGCGCAACGACAGTCATTATGACGGCAACCGCCCCGAGCCACATCCCCACTTGATCTGCACCCGCTGCAATAAGATCATCGATGGTGACCTGTCCCTCGACCAGGAATCGCTGCGCAGACTGGAGCAGGCGTCTGGCTATAAGATCATCCGTCCTCAAATCTCGCTGTACGGGCTTTGCCCGGAGTGCCAGGAGGAGAGATCAGAAACGTTTTCTTAGAAACCGCGGAAAATGGATTGGCAGTAACCCTATTCAAAAATATTCACAACAAAAGGAGCAAATATTATGGAAGATAGCAAGTCCCCGGTGAGCGGGATGGCTCACCTCCACTATATGGGCAAAGGCACGTCCAACCGAGACTGGTGGCCAAACCAGCTCAACCTGAATATCCTGCACCAGCATTCGTCCCTATCCAACCCGATGGGCGAGGATTTCAACTATGCCGAGGAGTTCAAGAAACTGGACCTGGAGGCGGTGAAGAAGGACCTGTACGCTCTGATGACCGAATCGCAGGACTGGTGGCCGGCGGATTACGGTCACTACGGGGGGCTCTTCATCCGCATGGCGTGGCACAGCGCGGGCACCTACCGCACCGGCGATGGGCGCGGCGGGGCGGGCTCCGGCTCGCAACGCTTTGCGCCTCTCAACAGCTGGCCTGATAATGTCAACCTGGATAAGGCGCGCCGGCTGCTGTGGCCGGTCAAGCAGAAATACGGCCGGAAAATTTCCTGGGCCGACCTGATGATCCTGGCTGGCAACTGCGCCCTGGAATCGATGGGCCTCAAGACGTTTGGCTTCGGCGGCGGGCGCGAAGACATCTGGGAGCCAGAAGAGGATATTTACTGGGGCGCCGAGAGCGAGTGGCTGGGCGATAAGCGCTACAGCGGCGACCGGGACCTCGAGAACCCTCTGGCGGCGGTGCAGATGGGCTTGATCTATGTCAACCCGGAAGGGCCGAACGGCATGCCCAGTGCGGTCGCCTCGGGCCGCGATATTCGCGAGACTTTCGCCCGCATGGCAATGAACGACGAAGAGACCGTGGCACTCGTCGCCGGGGGGCATACCTTCGGAAAATCGCATGGCGCTGGCCCAGCCACGAATGTGGGACCTGAACCCGAAGCCGCCGGAATCGAGCAGCAAGGCCTGGGCTGGAAGAGCAGCTACGGCAGCGGTAAGGGGGATGACACGATCGGCAGCGGAATCGAAGGCGCCTGGACGCCGAACCCGATCCAGTGGGACATGGGCTATTTCGACATGCTGTTCGGCTACGATTGGGATGTGGTCAAGAGCCCGGCCGGCGCCTGGCAGTGGCACCCGGTTAACCCGGCTGAAAAGGATCTTGCGCCAGCCGCCCACGATCCGTCTAAACGGGTTACCACCATGATGACCACCGCGGATATGGCGATGCGGATGGACCCGATCTACGAGCCGATCGCGCGGCGCTTCCATAAGAATCCCGACCAGTTCGCAGACGCCTTCGCCCGGGCGTGGTTCAAGCTGACCCACCGCGATATGGGCCCCCGCGCCTGCTATCTCGGCCCAGAGGTCCCGGCAGAAGAGCTGATCTGGCAGGATCCGGTCCCCGCCGTCGATCACGCCCTGGTGGATGCGGCGGATGTGGCGCAGCTCAAGGCGAAGATCATGGCCTCGGGGCTGTCGATCCCAGAGCTGGTAGCCACCGCCTGGGCGTCTGCCTCCACCTTCCGCGGCTCAGACAAGCGCGGCGGCGCCAACGGGGCGCGCCTCCGCCTTGCGCCGCAAGTAGATTGGGAAGTTAACCAGCCGGTCCAGCTGAAGAAGGTGCTGCAGACCCTGGAGGGGATCCAGGTGGAATTCAACCAGGCGCAACCCGGCGGGAAGAAGATCTCGCTGGCCGACTTGATCGTCCTGGGCGGCTGCGCCGGCGTCGAGCAGGCTGCAAAGAATGCTGGTTACGCGGTGAGCGTTCCCTTCACCCCCGGACGCACGGATGCCTCGCAGGAGCAAACCGACGTGGTCTCCTTTGCGGTGATGGAACCGGTGGCAGACGGGTTCCGCAACTATCTGAAAGGCAAGTATTCTGTCTCGGCAGAGGAGCTGCTGGTGGATCGCGCCCAGCTGCTGACCCTGACCGCGCCAGAGATGGCGGTTCTGGTGGGCGGGATGCGCGTCTTGAACGCCAACTACGGAAAGTCCCAGCACGGGGTCTTTACCAAACGGCCGGAAACGCTCACCAACGATTTCTTCGTGAACCTGCTGGATATGGGCCTCTCGTGGCACGCGACCGCAGAAGACGAGAACGTGTTCGAGCTACGCGACCGCGCGACCGGCGAGCTGAAGTGGACCGGCACCCGGGTGGACCTGGTCTTCGGCTCGAACTCGCAGCTGCGCGCTCTGGCGGAGGTCTATGGAAGCGCTGACGCGCAGGAGATGTTCGTGCACGACTTTGTGGCAGCCTGGAACAAGGTAATGCTGCTGGACCGGTTCGACCTGGCCTGATTGACAAATAAACGCCTTCCAGGGCTTCTGACAGGAAGGCGAAAAGAGCAAGCAAACAACCGGTTTAAATGTAAAATCAGACCCCAGGGGTTATATAAGCCCCCAGGGTCTGATTTCGCGCGGTCATGGATGAAAGTCTATCTACCCGTAGTGCTAATCACAAAATCAAGTATAGTTCCCAGCTGTTGCTGGAGATGATACCCGTGCCTTCATCATTGAGCTGTTGGAGCTCAGGGCTGGTGAAGTTTTTCTCCATGGCAGCTTCCATAGCTGCCATGCTCTCCCACTCGCGCTCGATCACCAGCAAGTTCGTATTCCCGCCTGCGACGAGAGATCGATAGCGGCGCTTGGCTGGGAAGCCGAGCTTCTTCTCCACGGCATCATACTTCTTATCTAAAGCTTCCAGAGCTTCCCATTGACCGGGTATCACTTGCTGGATTAACCGCTCTAAGACACGCATCGTTTCCTCCTATGTGGATCGATTACTCTGGATGTGGTGGGCGCAGGCCATGCACCCCTACTTGTGGTCAGGTTTGGCGAAAAGTCAGGGTGTTGTGAAGGCAGCCAGCGCCACGTCCGCGCATCCACCGCCGGCTGGGAGGAATATGCCTGATCAGGTAGATTATACCGTAATTGCACCTCGCAATAGATGAGGGTGTCTGGGAATTACCGTGGTGGGGCGGTTCTGTGGGGGGGAATCTAGGCAGCCTCACGCTTTGGTTTTCGGAAAATGGCTACAACAACCGCCAGTACCAGAAACCCAGCCAGAATGTAAGCAGTGGTGCTGACCAAACTATTATCGGCAATAATGTTCGGCGCTCCAATTCCTATAAATGCCCAAACCAGGACGAGGGCATAAGCCACGTCACGATGGCGGGCAAGCATTAAAACACCGAGTACCGTCGCCACAAGCAGAAGCAGGATGGTCAAAGCCGGAGCAATCCCTTCGCCCGTCCACCCGAGCGAATAGAGCACAATGGTGGTATTGGCGATTGTCGCCACGCTGATCCATCCCAGGTAAATACTGATCGGGACTCGAATTGCCCAGGTTTCCGCAGTGCCAACGCGGGTTACACCCGTGCCAAGCCGCAAGTAGATCATGATCAGCAGCCCAAGCAGGGCAAGCATGGCTACTTCGGTTAACCAGAACCAGCCGGTCTGGAATCCATAATGCCAGCAGAAGAGCCAGGCGATATTGGCAATACAGCTCCAGACCAACAGCCAACCCGTAGCCTGCAAACGCGGGTTCTCCCGCTGGCTGGGCAGCGCCTGATAGGTAGCAAAAGCGAGTAATCCCAGGTAGATGAGCCCCCAGATGGCAAAAACGTATCCAGCAGGGGTAATGTAAAGCGGGAAGCTATCGGAAATTGTCCCTGTATCAATGTTATTGAATGGCAGGGCGTTGGCAAGGATATTCAATGCAATCGTGGCAATTATGGCAAGTACCACACATACCTGACGAATGATGTTTTTGTTCATTTTCACAACCTTTGTATTTGACTATGGCAGTATGCGGATTTTTTGTACCTTCATCAGCGAGCCAAAACCATCGACCTGTTTCGAAATAGATCGATCTGCGGGTTTCACCCAGCAGCCAAAGCGACAGCCAGAGCAGCCATGAAGGTAAGCTGCAATGATTATATCATCTGAGACAGGGGAGGTGCTGGGGAGGTTCGGCGAGCAGGCTGGCGGGGATGCTGCGGACGGGGAAGTTTGAGGGGAGGGATGATGAGATCAGCCTGGCGTTCCGGATTGCGATTAAGCGGGCGATGGAGGATCCGAGGCGGGGGTGGGTGGTGAAGGGATGAGGGGGGATGTCTGCCGGGCGTTCGGGGTGGTAGTGGAGAGGGCGGGGGATGGGTGAGAAATGACAGGTATCAAGCGCACCGGCGTGAAATGTCTAGGGCGATGTGTGAGAGAAATTCCGGTAGGTAAGCAAAGATATGCAGGAAGACTTTAGGTGGGAAACTTTCTGATCGAGACGATTCCGTTATTTGAAAATATATATCTTAAGAATAGCTCAGGCTAAGCCAAGATGTCCTGTTGGACAACAGCATATACCTCCCACGAAGAGGTAATTTTCTGTGGAAAGCTGGTTGTATTGGTAATTTTTATCGTTTCCACGTTTGTGGAGGAAGTTGTTGTTAGGCGGTTGGGATCGGGAACGGGAAGACCATCTTCGAGCAAACTGAGAATGTAATCGATACGCGCATCTAGTAAATCTTCGGTCGCTTCACTTGGCGTATTGCCCTGACCAAAGCATCCTTCCAACTCTGGATTGCGCGCGAAATAGATCGGCTGATCGTCCGTTGTTTGATCGCGTAATACTTCAATGATATAAGGTCTTCGTGCGAGTTTCTCGGCTTTTGACCTCAGATCAAGCTCCATCGAATTTCTCCCTCAAAGCAATCAACTCATCAATAAGCTTAACTGCGAATTCGACATATCCTGTGGCCAGAGTATTGTGACGTGGGAGTGTTGTTCTAAGCCTGGGGTAATCAGGATGTTTAACTATATCATGTCTTGCACCGTGTGTAAGAGTGAATCCGAAACCCAGGTATAAACGATCTAGATCACGCCGAGTCCATCCGAATTTGGAGGCGCGCATCTTTTCTAAAAGCTTCTCTGCTTTGGATGACATCTATTTACCCTGGGTTTCAGCAGAGACAGGCTTTTTCTTCACGTCTATGGGTAATTCACCTTTTTGGTCTTTGTCAACCATGACCACAAATTGGTAAGGACCTGGCTCAGGAAAAACCAGGTCTTTGAGCTCCAAAATGACATTCACTTCGGGAGGTCTTCCCTGCCCACGTTGAGGAACATCTATCTGACCAGAGATATTCATGACTTCATTTCCGTCAGGAGTGAATAATCTGACAAATAGACTTCGCGATATGCCATACTCTCCCAACTCGGGAACAAGAGTAATGACAAGGTGCATGGATGAATGACGGCAAGGAAAATTCTGAGCGCTAATCTCGTTAAAAATCCCCATCACGTTTAACTTGCCCTCTTGGGAAATATTGGCATAATCCGCAGCTAATAACAAACGCAAAATCATAGCTCATCCTTCCTTACTCAGAGACTTATCATTATTCCAATTATATCGAAGTATTAAAGGTTTTCACAACCTCCAGTTATCCACCGGGGAGGCGAGCTTGTGGTTCACCTCCACGCCGGCCTGGGCTAGGGCGAGGGTTTTGCGGACCATCTCCAGGGTGGAGTGACCGAGCATCATTTGCAGGCTCCACGGGTCGCCGCCGGAGCACGGTATGGGAATGTGAGATATGCGGTAGGAGGGATTTTACGGTTTTGTGAACCGCGAGCATCATAGTTGGTGTTTTAGGGTAACTATGATGCTTGCGGTTGGTAAAGTCGGGGCGGGCGGATTTGAACCGCCGACCTCACGGACCCGAACCGTGCGCTCTAGCCGGGCTGAGCCACGCCCCGTATTGTGACTCGCGCAGCGATTATAACCGACCCCTAACCCTTTGGCAAGGACGATATCAACCTAAC
>JBFYSV010000201.1:0-9909 GCA_041301185.1 Anaerolineae bacterium | reverse complement strand
ACCAGCCGCTCATGCGACTCGCTCTCCACTCGTTTCAGGATGAACAACCGCAATAACTGGTATCCTATGTGCAACACCTGTCGAAACAAACTGCGCTCCATTTGATCCATTGTCGCCTTCTGCGCTTGCGGCCCGATAACAAATGCCAACAAACGCTCGAATTCCTCACGTATTTGATGTATCATTTGACTGGAGTTGAAAGCCATGGCGGACCTCCTGAGATTTTTGTTCGCTCAACCAATCATCCCAGATTGTCGCCTATCTTTCAACTCCTTTCCTCTATATCTACCAACTGATTTTAGTCACACTCATTTGTTATAATCTTTGAGCCCAAAGAATCCCCTTTTCACTGGTGATGCTCTGATATCAGTCAAAACACACATTCCGCCTATGTAACCCGCGTTCTTGTCGCGCTGCAATTGGTTGCGCATTTGCAAGAGGGGTTATCTCGCAAGTTGACCCTGATCACCACACTGGCGGGGTGGCATATTCAAGTTGTAAAAATGGAGGCCACCAATGAGCCTAATAAGTCGCTTTCTGGCGTGGCAGTATAAGCTGCCCCCGGCCGAAACCTACGCGGTCACGCATGCTCGTGATCTCCTTGTCCCGATGACTGACGGCGCCGTGTTGTTCGCGGATCATTACTACCCCACTGGAGGGGGTAACCTGCCTACCGTCCTGATTCGCTCTCCATACGGACGTCGAACCGTTACTTTCGACGCTGTTGCTCGGCTTTTTGCAGAGCGCAGTTACCAGGTGTTGATCCAGAGTTGTCGCGGCACCTTCGGTTCCGGTGGGAAATTCTTCCCATTCAAGGACGATCGGCCGGATGGCCTGGCTACCATCACCTGGCTCAAGCAACAGCCCTGGTTTTCAGGCGAATTCGCAATATTCGGGCCAAGCTACCTTAGCTTTGTACAATGGGCGGTGGGAGATAAAGCAGGCCCGGAACTGAAAGCGCTCATTCCGATTTTCACAGCGGCCGATTTTCGTACAGTTTTACATCCGGAGGGAAGCTTTGCCCTCGACACAACGGTTGGTTTTAGTCAGAGCATAACATATCAGGAAGATCCGCCTTTAAAGGTCGCACTTTTTCGCCTTAAATTTACCCGTCAGATGGCGAAGGCTCTTATGCACCTTCCTATCAACGAAGCTGACCGTATTGCGGCCGGCGAAACCAAGGATTTTTACCAAGAGTGGCTGGTACACGCATCTCCCGAGGATCAATGGTGGGATAGCATGGATCACCGCGCAGCGGTGCCCCAAGTGAAAACCCCCGTGCACCTGATTGGCGGGTTCTATGATGTGCTATGTCTGACCACGCTGGATTGCTATCGACTCCTGCATGAAGCCGGTCGAAACCCCTACCTGACCATCGGGCCCTGGTCTCACAGCGCCGCCGGGATGATGCCAGTGATGCTCAACGAGTCGTTGAAATGGCTGGGGGGCTATCTGAAGAAAGACCGCAGCAGCCTGCGCCAGGCGCCTGTCAGGCTATACGTGATGGGCAAAAACCAGTGGAAAGACTTCGCCTCCTGGCCTCCGGAGGGCTATCTGCCTCAGACGTGGTATCTACAGGCCGGTGGAAAACTTGCCACATCCAAGCCTTCAGGATCTGAACCCGATCGCTACCGCTACGATCCCGCCGATCCGACCCCCTGCTTTGGCGGTACCAGCCTGGTGCTCGCCAATTCAGGCCCCAAAGATAACCGCAAGCTTGAGCGGCGCAAGGATGTGCTGGTGTACAGCAGTGCACCTCTTGAGCACAACCTGGAAGTGATCGGCTCTCTGAGGGTGACACTGTACGTTAAATCCAGCCTGCAACATACCGACTTCTTTGCCCGGCTGTGCGATGTCGCCCCTTCAGGCAAGTCGATCAACCTCAGCGACGGCATTGTCCGTCTGTCGCCCGGGCGTTTCGTGGTGGCTGCTGATGGCGTTCAAAAAGTGGAGATCGAACTGTGGCCGACCGCCAACTGCTTCCTGAGGGGTCACCGCATCCGGGTGCAGGTGTCCAGTGGATCTCACCCACGCTACGCCCGCAACCTCGGCAGTGATGAACCACTCGCCACCGGTACGCGCTTGATTCCTGCGGAACAGCAAGTTTTCCACGATCCGGCTCACCCGTCGTCCATCATCCTGCCCGTTCGGGGTTGAGAGGATCGTTCGGTAGATTCTTCCCTTCACTTCTCTGGTTTTTCTTCTGCCAGCCCCATAAGCGAGTTAAGAGTCTCCTGAACCTGAAACTGGCTTGGCTGCTTCCGGAGCGAATCCTGCCATCAATCTTGTAGCCAGGCGCGAAGCTGCGCTGGCATCCGGGGCGTAACCATCTGCGCTTATTTGCTGTGCATAGGCTTCCGTCACCGGAGCACCGCCGATGATCACCTTCACCTTATCGCGCAAGCTAGGACTTTGAGCGCCTGGATCGTCGCTTGCATCTTTGGCATCGTTGTTGTTAATAATGCAGAGAGGGCAATGATATCTACATGTTTGGACTCCACGACTCCGACAAAAACCTCGGGCCGCACATCGGTACCCAAAATCTACAATCTCAAAACCGACGCCTTCCAGCATCATCCCCACCAAATTCTTACCGATGTCGTGCAGATCGCCCTGCACAGTCCCGATAGCCACCCTGCCAGTTGCCTTGGAACCGCTCGCGGCCAAGAATGGCTTGAGGAGTACTAGTGGGTCGGTTGTCTTGTTTATCGCCATTGACGGCAAACGCAAAAAAAGCCTATGCTCGGTACGGAATGCACTTTTACTCGGCAAAACTGTCCCGGATAGGGCAATTTCTACTTTCCAAGAAATGGCAACACTCATGCCAAATGACCCACTAGTTCATCATTCGGGATGGAATGGAACACGTTAATACCCATGCACTGCGAAGAGATAAAGCCATGCCTTTGTTTGGGATCGTACCCGTGGGCGCGCACCATAATCACGTCCAAGCATTTGAAGGCTGCCACGATCTTCTTTTCCATGGCCTCCTATGCAGGCCAGCAGGTCTGGTTGGCAGACAGGCGCAGGTCGCCGCTGGCGACCAGGTAGGCGGTCTTTTTCGCAGTCGATTTCATGATTTTCCTCCTAACAAAGGAATGGACAGCTTTTCCCCGGCCCGGGCAATTCCTTCCGGGTGGAGGGTGATGGACTGACCTTTCCGGGTGACATTCAGGGTGTCCACCTGCAGTTTGCCAGCGGCCAACTGAACCTCAAACCGGTTCGCCCGCAGGGTGAATATGCCCCACCCGGAGGCGGTTGAGAAGAAACAGGTGAAGGGATCCACATCCAGGCGTGGGGCGACAGTCAGCGTTTGCTCCGTGGCGGAATAGTGGAAGCCGGAGAGAGCGATCAGCAAGGCATAGCTGGACATGGCGCGGGCGTAATAGCTGCCACATTCGTATTCGTTCCAGGGGTTGCGCACCCGCCCGTTGTAGCGCGAGCGCACAGCATCCACAATGGCCAGCCCCTTGTCCACCATGCCCTCAGCAATGAGATGGGATGCCACCTGGTACTCTATCCCCGTCCAGATCTCGTCGGAATAGACGAATGGCAGTGTGGGTCTCCCGCCGCGCGGCCAAGTACAGAGCAACAGGCCGGGCTCGTCACCCAAGGCATAGCCGGGGCGCTGCGGGTTGGCGTGCGTCCACAGGCTGGGCTTGAAGTTGTGCCGGTAGGCTGCGGCCAGGTGGCTGCGGATCGACTCTCGGCTCTGTGAGGTCTCGACGCTGCACAACTGTGCCAGCCAGGAGCCAAAGACGCCGTCCGAGAGACAACCAGGGCCGATTTGGTATTTCGGCCCTTCCGCCTGGAGCAGGCGCGCTTCTTCGCTGTCATCATCGGGAACAACAAAAGATTTCTCATCGCGCAAGCCGGTCACCATGACCTGCTGCTGGTAATACTCGCCGTTGAACAAGCGGGCTTCGATAGCCTGTGCGCCTTGGCGGGCCAACTCGTTATAGGGTGTGACATCTTCGGGGTGCCCGGCATCCCGCGCCAGGGCGGACATGGCCGCCAGGGCACCCAGGTAGAAGCTGGAGCACAGTCCTTCCGGCCCCCAGAACTCGATGTCATAGGTATTGTGGTGTGGCTCTTCGATCAGGCCGGTACCGCGTGGGTCCCACTGCGCGATGCAGAAGTCCATGCTGCGCTTGGCGAATGGATACATCCGCTCTAGCCAGGCCCGATCGCCGCAAACCTGCCACTCGCGGTAGACCTTCATGATTCCGCCCAGTTGTCCATCTACTGCTGCGTGGAAATCGTGCGGAGTAGGCAGGCCGGGCGGTGAGGCGCGGAAGTTGACATGGCCGCGTTCATCCATCGACTCTTCCAGCTCGCGCTGCCGCAAGGTCCGCTCCAGGGCAGGGAAGAGATGCGGGATGGATTGGGCATAGTTCCATACGTGCGTGCAGGAGCCGGGACAACAGCCGCTGTCGCATAAACACCCTTCCCAGCCCCACAGGTCGCCGTTCTCATAACGCAGGATGGTGGGGGATTTCAGAATGGCCAGGTTGGCCGAGACGGCGTCCAGGACAGAGGCGGGCAGTGTGGATGAGAACAACGCATCGTGAAATGCCTGCGTCCGGTTGCGAAGATCGGTGTAATGCTCACGGACATAGAGCAGAACCTCGCGGGCATCCTTCCACTGCGAAGAATAGAATGGATGCCAAGCAGGCTGAATATTGGTCAATGGATACTGGCTGCCCGCCGAGGAAGCGGTGATATTGGGGAAGTGCCACGTAATGACCACCGGGTACGTGATGCTCGCGCCGGGAGCGAGTTCTCCCCTGACAAGAAGAGAGCCACCATCGCGAGTCGGTGTGCCATTCGCATGCAGGCCGTTCGCTGACTTAAAGTTTCCGGCGGAGACTTCGCTCCACAGGGCGGAGACAGCGTCGAACCAGCCGCCGCGTAACCAGCGGGCTTTGATTGCCGGCTCGCCGTTCAGGATGCCCAGCGCGGCGCTTCCGAAAGACTCCGAAACCTTTGGGGCTTCGTTCCAGAAATGAATGCCCAGCCCGGGCAATGGTTCGCTGCGGATGCTGGTCTCGGCTCCTTTCCAGGCAAGATGCGAGAGATGGTAAGAGAACTCGTAGGTGACTGCCCTGCCGGTCGGGTTGTACAGGGTGTACTCAAGTATGGCGCACGGGATGCTGGAATTGACATCCTCCAGCGGGATGAACGGATTGAAGCCAGTAATGGTCACCCGCAGTGGCAGGTCCGGGTCGGACAGTTCCACCATTCCAAAAGGATATTCACCCCGAAAGGAGCAGCGGCGGAAACGCGGCAGTCCTTCAAAGCCGCCGCCGTTATACCCCTGCGGCACGAGCCCTAGGTTGTAAATTTTTTCAGGGGGAAAGGGT
Organism: Anaerolineae bacterium; assembly: GCA_041301185.1. Classification (GTDB taxonomy): domain Bacteria; phylum Chloroflexota; class Anaerolineae; order Anaerolineales; family UBA4823; genus JAQBDA01. The sequence goes on along the minus strand of JBFYSV010000201.1, from coordinate 4,546 downwards.
CCTTCCACCAGTCTGGTCTCGTTTTCCCTGGAGAAATGGACGATGGCAAACCCTGCATCCAGCGGCTGGTGTCGGACGGGCATGGCAGAGACAGCCGGTGCATGGCGAATGGAAAAATCCTGCAGCCCGCCGTAGCCGTTCAGACAAATGCAGCCAGAGCCGATGCCTCCGAGAGGCATAGCGATCTGGAGCAGGCTGGAGCCGCGGAAGGTCCTCGATTTTTGCATCCTGGTGCCTTATCCCTTGACCAAGCTCAGTTTGATCCCGGTGGTGAAATAACGCTGCAGGAACGGGTATACAATAAGAATCGGAATCTTGGCACTGAAGATTTCAGCAGCCCGAGTAATATGGTTGCTGATGATCCGCAACGAGGCCAGGTCTCGCTCAGTCAGCATGCGCAGGTCGCGGTTGATGACAACGGTCTGCAGGTAACTTTTCAGTGGGTACTTGGAGGGGCGATTCAATCCTTTGAGAGCGGCCACTATTTTCCTCTATATGTTCAAAAATAATATATCCACGGTGATTTCATGCTTACAGATAGTGCCTGACCACGCATCCATTCTCGTAGAGGCGCGATATAGAATCATGCCAAGATGTTATCGGGACGATAGACGAGACCTATCCTTCCAAACTTGGTGATCAAACCAGACCCAATTGCGCTGGATGTTTGAACCGTTTCTGCTGTACCAGCGATTATTTGGTCTGCGCAGGTAATATACTCGTCCATCCAACTGTGATCTAGCGGAAGTTGGTGATGGGCAGGCCATATAAGATCATATTTATCAGATGCTGATTTCAACCCCAGAATGCTTGTTTTATAGGTCTCGACTGAGCAGGAATGATCCAACTGTAGTAAAACGCCTTCTGCGCAGACGGTATCCCCTGCAAACAACTGTCTTCTCTCACAATCCAGCAGGCATACCGAACCGGGGGTGTGACCCGGAGTGGCGATGGCCTCGAGGCTGCGGCCGCCCAACTCCAGCCGCTGGCCGTCAGAGAGCGGGCGGCGGTTGTCCCTGACGGGGATGGAGCAAAACTTCTCGACCCGTGTGCGTAGGATGGGCAGCTTGAGCAACCAGGCAGGTAATCTGGCTTCCTTAAGCAGCCCGGCTAGCAAATAAAAACGGTAGTCATGCGCACTGTGCTGGAGGAACACTTCCTCGTCGGCGGGATGCAGGTAGGCGGTGTCATACTGATAGTTGCAGCTGATATGATCCACGTGCCCATGGGTATTCACCACCGAAACTGGCAGCGCGGTCAGTTCATCCGTGATGGGCTTCATATCGGTCAGTCCCAGGCCCGTGTCGATTAGGATTGCGCTCTCCGTTCCGCACAACAAGTAGGAATACACGGTGCCCTTGCCGAAACCGTCGAGGATGCGCCAGGTCTGATCGTCCATCTGAAGGATACTCTTTTGTTCTTTCTTATTCATGCTTTTTTCCTTCATGGAATATTTCAGGCTGCAACTCAGCTTGGTCATATCGGATAGAGTTGATTCCTAGCCGACTGCAGACTTGCTCCAATTTATTAGAGAGCAACAATCGGTATTCAACATCACGAGCAACAGCTACCATATTGGCTGGAAAATGCTTGTTTGCACATAGTAGTAACTCCCGACTGTACTTGGCTGGATGCATAACAAAGAAGTATCCACCTTCTTCGAGAGATTCTAGCCAGGCAGTGACATTTTTATACCGCTCTTCAAAGGAATTAGCCAACTTAGGCTCTTGTTGCGAAGGGAAGCGATAGTAATGAGTATGATCGATTAATCCCTTCCGCCTGGCCCAGTCACTCATCGCCTCGCTGAGCCCGTCGACATAGCGTTCTGGGAGCATATGACTGTCCACATAGCATATGTCCAAACCAAGATTAGTTAATAGTTCTAACTGCCGGTCATACTCCAGTAATATCTGGCCGATATCAGGACGATTCTCAACGAAATATGAAGGATCACTATAGAACACTCCTTCATCTGTGACAAGCGTTGGAATATCATTGACCGGGGAAATAGGCAGCCATTTGATCAAATCCCACTCTGCATTGAGGGTCGTATGCAACCCCATACAGATATGCTTGTAGTTCCTGATTATCTCAACGCCTTCCTCAATATGTGGTCCTACAGCCATGCAGGAGACATTCTTGATAAAATCCCCCGCCGCAACCAGTTGAGCAATGGCAATATTGGCGGCATGGCTTGCACCAAAATCATCCAAACGGGTAATCAACGATATGCTCATGGGATTACCCTTTCACCTGCATAAATTGTGGTTTCGAAATGTGAAGGATTGCATCAATATTTCACGGTGATAAAAAATGATCCTAGCACCTACAAAGAAGAAAGTGCAAACGCGCAATTATTGACATTATATCAAAAAATCCTTATAATGTAAGTGCTTTCATGATTTTGTAAGGACTTACATCATTACATGGTGCAAATATGGATGAAGCAACTATTTACGATGTAGCCAGATTAGCCAGGGTGAGTATAGCCACGGTCTCTCGGGTCATCAACAATTCCGACCGAGTAAAACCTGAAACCAGGGAGCGGATCTTGTCCGCGATTGACAGCTTGAAATTTGTCCCTAAAGCCGATGCGGTTACACGTGCACGCAAAGATCATAATAGGATAGGGATCATAACACCATCAATAACCGATGATGCCTTGGTAGAACGGTTACGAGGGGCGGTAATGGCTCTGGTAGGGACGGCTTATGAAATTGTTCTATTTCCTTTTGATACCCCAGACAGATGCAACGCAATAATGGCACGGCTTGCACTCAATAGATCAGTGGATGGCTTGATTGTGTTAGGGGGGTGGATTATTGACGAAAAAACCATCAAGCGTATTGCCACACATAGTATTCCATTAGTTATCGGAGTAGACAAACAGACATCATTTGATTGTTCATTTAGCCAAATCGTGATCGACCACGGAGCGGGCGCAAGAATGGCCGCGGATTATTTAGTTGAAAAAGGCCATCGTAGAATAGCATTCCTGGGAGATGCATTTCCGGATAATGAGTTAAATTCTATTGGGCATATAAAACTTGACAACTTCCGACAGCGCCTTGCCCAGCATGGAATTCCCCTGCCAGATGCGAGTGTAGCTATTGCAGCTCAATCCATGGAGCAGGCGTATGAGAAAGTGCAATCGTTATTGATTCATTCAGAACCACCTACAGCCATTTTTGCTTCTAGTGATACCCAGGCTATTGGAATCATTAATGCTGCCCAAGAACGAGGAATGTCAGTCCCTGATGACTTGGCGGTCATCGGTTTCGATGACATATCGATAGCTGAACACATAAAACTGACCACGATAAACCAGGCGCTCAAGGAATCAGGGCGACTGACTGTGGAATTTGTAATCGCTGCAATTGAGAAGACGGTTTTTGAACCCCAATGCTCGGAGATGCCTTTGAGACTGATACCTAGAAAAACAGCATGAAACCGAGAGAAAAGGAGCAAACAACATGGATTAGTTAAAAAGATAAATAATCCACCAAATTTTGTGACATGAAATATGCTAATTCTCAGTATCACTGGAATACACTCTGTAGAATAGAGTGCAGACAATTTGGAAGAAAAGGAGATAATGCGATGTACCCCAAGTGGAAAATCCTGATTGCGATATTAATGGCTGCCAGTGTTCTTCTCTCCTCATGTGGAGGTAAAACAGCCACACCAGCAACAGAAACAGCGGAGCCCGTTTCTGAACCAACCGCAACTGAGAGTGTTGTCGTCCCAACCAGAGGCGATGTTCTTACGGTCGCGGTATCCTACGCCCCGCCATCGCTGGATCCGGGGGTGGGTGAACCAGCTTTTGAGGGATTCATAACCCCTGCCTACGACGCGCTGCTCAAGATCAATCCATCGGATGGTGCGATCATGCCATCTCTGGCATTAACCTGGAATTGGGTGGGTACTGATTTTAAAACCTTCGAGATGGAATTACGCTCCAATGTTTTATTTAGCGATGGTTCAGAGTTCAACGCGGAGGCTGTGAAAGCCTGGTTGGAATTTCAAAAAGCAAATGCCAGCGTAACTGCAACGAACATAGGTTTGGATTATGCAGAAGTGACCGGGCCCCTATCGATAACATTACATCTGGCTCAGCCAAACTCATTGCTGCCGAGATTGCTTACTCGAAACTGGATTTCAGGGGCCATTGCTTGCCCGGCTGCTGTTACCAACCCTGATCTTGTTGCCACAGCTACATGCGGCGCCGGCCCATACATGCTTGATACTGCAAACACAGTAACAGGCGATACTTATACGTACATTCCCAACCCCTATTATTGGGATCCAGATGCAATTCACTGGAATAAATTGGTGCTTAAGGTTGTTGCCAATCCACAGTCTGCGTTGGATGCCCTCCGAACTGGCCAGGTCCAACTCATGAGTGGAGATGGAACTATTGTTGATCCAGCAGTTGCTGCCGGGATGACAGTGACCGGGGTCGAATTAAACGTTATGGGACTGAATTTCCTTTACAAGGATGGCACGGCTGTTCCCGCGTTAGGCGATGTCCGGGTACGGCAGGCAT
>JBFYSV010000200.1:0-5420 GCA_041301185.1 Anaerolineae bacterium | reverse complement strand
TTTATTAATTTTGTAAGTTTATCGACTAATTTCTGGCCTGGAAGTTGCAAGTATTCTGCCAACCTGATGTGAGGATTCAGCCTGTATGGAGCAGCAAAACACTGGCGTAAATGGGTGCTGGGGATGCTTGAAAACAAAGCCTCTCGCCGTGTTGTCGACGAGAGGTATCATGCCGAAGGTGGGATTTGAACCCACACGAGCGTATGCCCACTACGCCCTGAACGTAGCGCGTCTGCCAATTCCGCCACTTCGGCGCGCTCGATATTTTACCCTGATTTGCGGTTTTGTCAACCTCTTGTTTCTTTGCCGAATTCGTACGCCATGCTATAATCGTTGATGAGGCGGAGATGAATAGTTATTTTCAGGAATTCGTGTCACTTCTATTATATCCTCCAGGTAACCTGGTTTATCACCTCGTGTTGGCGTTTTCCCTCGCCGCAGCGCTGGCAACATCCTTGAGTTTTTGGCAATCAACCGCCTCCTCTGAAGGCAAACGGATGGTAATCGGGCTCAGCCTGTTACTTCTCTTGCGTCTGGTGCTTTTTGTCGCGGCAGGTTTATCCTGGCAAGGTATGATCAATGGCAGTATCCTGCTGCCTCCCCTTGATCGATTTATCAGCTTGATGGGGACTATTCTAATTGCCTGGATGTGGGTCTTTCCTAAGCCATCCCGGATAGGCGATGTTGCAACTGTCTTGCTATCCTTAATCGCCGTTACTGTATCTGTTATGAGCCTGGTATGGTGGTCAGATCAAGACACACTGTCCGATTACAATGGCAGCTGGGCTGATACTGCCTCTGTGATGCTCTGCCTGGGAATTACCACCGCCAGCGGTTTGCTCCTGGCGATGAGACGTCCAGCCGGGTGGGGCAATGGACTGAGTATGCTGGCAATATTATTAATTGGGGATGTGGCTTTCCTGACATACCCGTACCCTGAGGGAGATTATTCAGGAGCGATACGTCTGGCGCAGATGATTGCCTACCCAATGTTGCTGCTATTACCGCAACGTTTCCCCGAGATCACCCGGGAAGCCAAGCAGGAACCCAGCTCTGCGTCTATAGAACAAGAGGCCACCAGCAGGAGTTCTTCCCAGGGCAATTATTATCTGTCCTTGCTCAAGCTAGCTATGGACACCAACCCATCAGATATCCACCTGGCAGCGTTAAAGATGATTGCACAAGAATGGCTGGCGGATATCTGTTTATTACTATCCGCGCCTGGCCCCCATGGCAAGATGGAGATTCTCAGTGGATACGATCTGATACGAGAGCAAACCCTGGGGAAATCAATCATCAACAGCCAGTCAATCCCTGTGATCGCATCGGCTTTGCGCCGTGGTCGTGCCTTGCGCCTGCCAGCCAGCAGCACATCCCCAGACTTGGCTGGATTGGGTAAGGTATTAGATGTAAAGGCGGTTGGCCATATCCTTGCGGCTCCGATATGTGATCCGAATGGAGAGCTGATCGCCGGGCTTGTCCTGCTCACCCCGTACAGCAGGCGGAGCTGGTCGCCAGATGACCAACTTCGTTTGACGGATTTCGTCTTGCCGCTGGCACAGGTCTTGCAACATTGCGATTATTCTGCAAAGCTGCTTCGAGATTTGGAACAATCGCAAGCGGCATTGAAGACCGCTCAACTGGAGACTGAGAAAACCCGCAAAGAGAACGAACAATTGCTCACCCGTTTTGGGATTACGCCCGAAAGTGATGGCAACTATCGCTTACACGCTGCCAGTTTAGCGGCTCTGATCGCTGCACATGAGGAGGCGCAGGACACAATCTCTCGATTGCAGGCGGAAATCCATCTCCTACAACAGGGAGATTTAGAACTCGCTCAGGCGACGAACGAGAGTTTTAGGGAACAATCACAGCAAGATGAAACAGTGAAGGTAACCGATCACCAGGCAGAAGCAGAGCTGAGATTGGCTTTGGAAGAGGTTGCTTACCTAAAATCTTTGATCTATGAAGCCGATAAAAGACTTTTGGTATTGAGAAGTGAACAGCCGATAACCTCGTCTTCAGACGAGCAAATGAAGGAAATATCTGCGGTGGCACAGGAATTGCGACAGCCATTATCCTCCATCATCGGTTATACCGATTTTCTGCTGGGCGAGTCGATTGGCATCCTGGGTATGCTTCAACACCGCTTTCTGGAACGTATTCGTGCTTCATCGGATCGAATGGCGAAACTAGTTGATCACCTGATACAGCTTTCTGGGGAGGGCGAGGGTCTTCCATCCTACGAAGTAGAGACGGTCCAACTGAGCAGCCTGATTGATGAAGCGATATCGAAAACCAGCCATGCCATGCAAGAGAAAAAGATAGCTTTGCGAATGGATTTTCCCCGCAAGTTGCCTGAGCTGCGGAATAATCGGGGAGCTTTGGAGAGAGTATTGGTGACTTTATTGGATAATGCCAGCAATTTCTCGCCAGCAAATGGTGAGATTGCGTTTCGGGTCCGCCTTAAGGGTGAAGAAGATGCGAAGGATTATGTCTTAATCCAGGTGGCTCATCAAAGCAGCGACATGTCTTTTGACCAATTGCTTAAATCACAGACAGCCTCACAAGCCTCTGGATCTGAGAATATCCAAAGCCTCAACCAAGAGCAATTTAGCTTGCCGTTTCTGAAAACGTTGGCAGAGTCCATAGGAGGTCGCATTTGGGTGGATTCCGAGACAGGAACTACCTTAACCTATAGCCTGCTATTTCCCATCACGATTGCTCAATCTACTGGCAAGAATGGGGCAGGGGGATTCGTATGAGAGATGCCTACCAGGCTGTTTGGGGCATGTTGGCTGCTATCTTCTCCGCCCTGCTGGTATTTGGTGGTTTAGCGATCTCTTTGACAGAAGGCCGGATCGAGGCGGCACAAGCTCCCACCCAGGTCCCGACTTCGACGATACCGGTGCCAACCCAGTTACCCGGAGAGCCCACCTATACGCCATCCCCAACACCCCTACCTACACCAACGCCTACGATTGCCTTTCCAAACCCATGCGATTACCCACCGGGTTGGGTCGAGATCTCTTTGGGTGTGGGGGACACCCTGGCGGCGATCGCGGAACGATATCAAGTCAGTATTAATGTTTTACGGAGTGGGAATTGTCTTGTGATCGACAAATTGATGGCCGGCATGAGTATCCATGTGCCCATCCTCGCCACGGCGACCCCGCCCCCCAGTGAAACTCCCACCTCAGCCCCGACCCAAGCGCCAATTAGAAAACCACCTGTGTCTTGCCCGCGACCTCCCGGCTGGGTAGTCTATTACGTCAGATCTGGGGATAATCTTTTCCGGATTGGCCTTGCGGTTGGCGTTCCCTATACGGAATTAGCTGCCCGCAATTGTCTGAACACTTACACCATATACACCGGGCAACGCCTGTATGTGCCGCGATTGCCGGTTTACCCGCTAACAGCTACACCGCTACCCTACCTTTCACCAACTCCAATACCACCTGTCTCATCCCCAACCCCAGTTCCACCGACAAACGTGCCGCCTACGCCAATTCAGCCCTCTGCCACACCCAGTGCTAACACTGCTACACCCCAGCTGCCAACCATGACGCCTGTCACACCGTCGCCCACCCAGATCCTCCCTTCGGCTACCTGGACGGACACTCCACCACCAGCGACCCATACTCCATTGCCTACCGAGCTTCCAACCAACACACCGGTATCGCAAACGCAGACGCCAATCCCTTCTGCCACAGCTACTAGTATTCCGTTGCCTACCCGGACACCACCGACTGTTGTAATCACACCCCGGGAAACGTTGGTAACACTCACCCCACAGAGATGAAATTCCACCTCCTGAAGAGTGCACCTGGATTATGAAAAAATCGCCCAACAAATTACCATTTATACTGTTAGTTTTAATATTTTTCTGCACGTCATGTGGTGTACCCGGGTTTGGCAGCACGTCCATCGCGGCGGCTCCACTCTCGGTCCAAACAACGCCAGGGTCGTTCGTGCAGGTACCGCCAGATGCAACACCAACCGCAACGCCATTCCAGCCGATACCTCCAACTGCAGTTTACTACCCGACGGAGGCACCGCAAAGTTACCCGACCAGCACGCCAACGCCTGTGCCTACGCCATTCCCCCTCGATCCATCTGCACCGGTAGGTGCTTTGCAGTTGCCACCAGACCAGATAAACATCTTGCTGCTAGGCTCTGATCAACGCCCATGGGATAGTGCATTTCGCACGGACACAATTATGTTATTAACTCTGAATCCATCCCAGGGTACGGTTAGCCTGACCTCTTTCCCGCGTGACCTGTATATAAACATCCCTGGCTGGGGGATGGACCGGATCAATACGGCCTGGGGGAGGGGTGGCTTTGAAAAATTGGCAGCTACATTCGAGCATAATTTTGGTGTCCGTCCTGAGCATTATGTGCTGATTAATTTCTCTTCATTCAAGCAGGTAATCGACAGCCTGGGTGGGCTGAACGTGAATGTCGGTGCAGCCGTATCGGATTATCGGAACGGGTATTATTTCACTATTTCAGCAGGACAGCAAAACATGGATGCTGATACTGTGTTGTGGTATGTGCGAACCCGCAAGACTACCAACGACTTTGCCCGTGCGCGTAGACAGCAAGAAGTGTTGATGGCAGTTTTTGAGAAGATGATCAGCCTGAACGCCCTCAAGCGAGTACCAGAGTTCTATGCCATCTATAAAGACAACGTAACCACAGACCTGGGGTTAATCGATCTCGTTCCCCTGTTTCCTCTGGCAGCCCAACTGGTGGATACATCCAGAATACAACACTATTTTATTGGTCCCAATCAGGTGTCCGATTGGATCACACCGGGTGGGGGAATGGTTCTACTGCCCAATCAGGAAGCTGTCATGAATGTGATCCGTAAGGCTATCAATGGGCAATGAAAAACAAACTGCTGGTGGGTCTATTCACCCTGGTTGGCATATTTATTCTCTCGACCTGCCAACAGCCGCAGTTTACTCCAGTTCCGACGATCCTTGAGACCTCACCGGTATCCACACCCACAGCCCGGATATCGTTCAACCGGGTCAGGCTCCCATTAATTAAGAATGGATCGGAGTATACGCCGACACCGTTCCTGCCCCACGCAACCACCCCGATTGTTCTCCCCACCCCAATCCCTCAAGCCTATCCGGATTTAGATGCCAGAGCCTCCCAACCCGACACGCCCCTGGTGACCCCCATCCCCAGGCAGATGCCACTGCTCGGCGATCAAGCGCAGGCTGGGAATGACCTTATCAACATACTGTTAATTGGCTCCGACCAGCGCACCAAGGGTCCGTATTTTCGGACCGATACCCTGATAATTGCCTCGATAAGTCCCAGGGATCAGGTGGTTTCGTTGATATCTATCCCAAGAGATTTATTTGTATATATTCCTGGATGGACGATGCAGCGGATCAATACCG
>JBFYSV010000199.1:0-8790 GCA_041301185.1 Anaerolineae bacterium | reverse complement strand
AAAGACGCTCCCCGGACCAATCAGGCTGGCCACTTTTTATCTGGTATTGATATCCATGATAAAAAGCGGCCGTCCCTTCACCGGTCCGGGGAGCGTCCCGTAAACATCCCCCTGGGCAGTTTCTTGAATTCGAGCTGATATTATTCTACTGTCACGCTTTTCGCCAAATTCCTTGGTTGATCCACATCCAGGCCTCGCAAGGCGGCAATATGGTAAGCCAACATCTGGAGCGGGATGACGCTGGTGACCGGCGTCAGTAACCAGGGCGTTTTTGGCAGCCAGATAATATGGTCGGCAGAGCCAGGTATCAGCTCGTCGCCATCCGTTGCCAGGGCAATCACGATCCCACCTCGTGACCGGGCCTGTTCGATTTGAGAGTACATCTTCTCATACCAGGGATCACGAGGCGCGATCACAATAACCGGCATCGAACGGTCAATCAAGGCGATAGGACCATGTTTCATCTCGCCAGCCGGATATCCTTCGGCATGGATATAGGAGATCTCCTTGAGCTTGAGAGCGCCCTCGTACGCGGTGGGCATATTGATCCCGCGCCCCAGGTAAAGGCAGTGGCTGGTGTTCACCAGGACCCGCGCAATCTTTTCCACTTGCGGTTCGCGATTCAGGCACTCACCTGCCAGAGCTGGTACCAGGCGTAAGTCGGCAATTAATGCCTTGCGACGCTGTTCGTCCAGAGTGCCACGCAGCTCTCCCAGCAAGATCGCCAGCATGTACAAATCTACCAGGGGAGCGGTATAAGCTTTTGTAGAAGCCACACCGATCTCCGGGCCGGTCTGCATCGAGATCGATCCATCAGCGATGCGCATGGCCTGTGAACCAATCGCATTTACGATTGACCAGAGGGTGGCACCCTTTCTCCGCGCCTCCTCCATTGCTGCCAGGGTATCCGCCGTCTCACCCGACTGGCTGATCGCCAAAACAACCGTGTTTGCATTCAGAATGGGATCACGGTAACGGAATTCCGAGGCGATATCCACCTCAACCGGGATCCGGGCAATTGTCTCGATTAACACCTTTCCAACCATACCCGCATGCGAGGCCGTGCCGCAGGCGGTGATAAATATTTTTTCGATTCGCTGAACCAACTCCTGAGACAGGTTTAACTCAGGAAGACGAATATGCCCGGCTTCAAAATCCACCCGTCCGGCAATTGTATCGGTCAGCGAGCGAACCTGCTCATGGATCTCTTTTTGCATAAAATGGCGATACTCGCCCTTTTCAGCTGAAACCGGATCCCAGGAGACGCTATGAACTTCATACCCCACAGAGTTACCGTCCAGAGATTGGACCTTGAGATCATTTCGAGAGATGACTGCCATCTGGTGAGACTCCAGGAAAACCACCTGGCGGGTGTGCTCCAAAATTGCAGGGATATCTGAGGCAACAAACATCTCATTCTTCCCAATCCCGATGACCACACCACCCGCATTGCCTATCCGAGCGGCAATAATCTTATCTGGCTCTCGTGCAGATAAGATCACGATCCCGTGAGCACCCTTGAGGTGGCTCAACGCCTTGCGCGCAGCTTCCGCCAGATCATTTTCGGATGAAAGATAGCGTTCTACCAGGTGAACAATGACTTCGGTGTCGGTATCAGACTTAAAGACGACGCCTTCTTCACTCAATTCTTCGCGCAGTTCAAGGAAGTTCTCAACGATTCCATTATGCACCAGGACAACGTCGCCGGTCATACCCAGGTGAGGGTGTGCATTTCGGGCGCTGGGTGCTCCATGCGTAGCCCATCGGGTGTGTCCTATGCCTACCTGCCCATGAACCGGAGATTCCTCAACCAGCGATGCCAGGCGAGAAAGCTTGCCTGCATCTCGCCGGACTTCAATATGATTGTCCTGCAGCACTGCCAATCCGGCAGAATCGTAGCCGCGATACTCCAATCGTCTCAAACCGTTCAGGATGATGGGTGTGGCATCCTGAGAGCCAATATATCCAACTATTCCACACATGAGGTTCCCTCCAAAAGAGATTGCAACTCTACCGGCTGGAAATTGACACAAGCTCATCCTACCGGCAGAGGTTGACGACATGACTCTTACCACTCCCCAGTGTTTTGCCTGCCGGGTCTCTCCGGCGTATTGTTGTGGGGTTTTCCAATTCGGAGGGAAAGATTGCGGGTTGTGGCGGACCCGGAGGGCTTCCGCTGATCTGTCGATTTTCCCAGCATTCCAAGCTGGCAGCCTGGAGAAGTTTTGGGTCTGGTTTACAGACCGGTTCGCTGGTTAGCCTCCCCTTGCTTGGGAGGAACCCTCATCCTCGTCACCTCACCCATTAACCAGTGAGGCCATGCGCTATCTTCCCTGGTGTACTAAATATGCCTGCCACCTCCTGATTGATATCATATAGCGCTGCAATTATACCTTACAACAAAAGGCTCGAAACACAACCTTGCCATTTAGAAGAGTCGCTGATATAATCTCGCTACGAAAAACAGAGGATTTTTGGAAGGCGCGCGGATTAGCGCTTGAGGCGAAAGAACTCATGCGCTTGTCTTTGTTTGTCTTTTTTATCCAATAGAAGCGACATCATTACCAAGCAAAACAATTGCTCCCGCACGAATATCATTGACATCTTCATCCCTGTTCTGATAACAGCGGTGAAATCTGGCGACGTATCGCTGTGATGGTAATAGTGTGCCTGAGGAAAAAGTGAGTAATACAATAATGAGGGATTATTATAAGGAGGCGATCGAGTGGAAACCAAAGGGTTAACCAAACTTCGCATCAGTCTGGCGTCACCAGATACAATCCGCAGCTGGTCATACGGTGAGATATTAAAGCCCGAAACGATCAACTACCGCCGTCTGCGACCAGAGAAGGATGGCTTATTCTGTGAAGCTATCTTTGGTCCAACGCGTGACTGGCAGTGTTACTGCGGAAAATATAAAAATATACGCTATAAAGGTATCGTCTGCGACAAGTGTGGCGTAGAGGTAACCCGGGCATCAGTTCGCCGTGAGCGAATGGGGCATATTGAGCTCTCAGCGCCGGTTGCCCATGTTTGGTACACCCGCCGCATCCCTTCTTACCTGGGTTTATTGCTAGATATATCCCGCCGCAACCTGGACCGCGTGCTGTATTTTGCCCAATACGTAGTCACCTATGTTGATGAGGACGCCCGCCAGAAAGCGCTCAAACGCCTGGAAGAAAAAATCAATGTCGCTGAGCGCGAGCAGGCTACCAAGATCAACGCCCAAATCGCCGAAGAAAAGGGCGGCCGGGATCGGTCCGTTGCCGAGCTCAACCAGCAGCTTGCCCAAATCGAGCAGCGCTACGATGAGCTGCTTGCTGAAAAGCTGGATCCGGTATTAAAGGCCGGACAGCGACTGGAAACCAGTCTGCGTGAGCAGCTAAACCAGGCTGCCCGTAGCACGATCCACTTTCCAGACACCGAAATCGTAATCGTCGAAGCCAATGAGACAATCGGTAACCAGCATCTCACTGCCGTTCAGCGGGTGGTCAAAGAGCGGCTGGAGGAGCTGGATAGCGAGTTAAAAGGCCAACGTCAGCGCGAAATTGAGCACACCAAAATGGAAATCGAGCGCGTCCGCGCCGAAGCAGACCTGCGGATGGAAAACCTGCGCAGCCTGCTGGATGACCAGGCAACCGCCGCCCGTGACGAAAACTCACGCCTGCGAGACGAACTGCTCGACCTGAAACCGCTGGCTTTCTTCGGGGAAAGCCGCTTTCGCGAGCTGAAATCCCGCTGGGGGCAGGTATTTCGCGCCGATATGGGTGCTGAAGCCTTCTATGATATCCTCCGCCGCCTCGACCTGGATAAGCTGGCTGAAGAGCTGTGGCTGGAAGTGCGCACCTCTCGCAGCAAGCAAAAACGAAAGAAAGCTACTAAACGCCTGAAGGTCGTGGAAGCATTCCGCCGTTCTGGTAACCGGCCCGAATGGATGGTTTTGACCGTATTACCGGTCATCCCGCCCGATCTGCGCCCGATGGTGCAATTAGACGGCGGTCGCTTTGCCACCTCGGACCTTAATGACCTTTATCGCCGGGTGATTAACCGCAATAATCGCTTAAAAAGACTTCTAGAGCTAGGTGCCCCAGATGTCATCGTCCGAAACGAAAAGCGTATGCTCCAGGAAGCTGTCGACTCTCTGATCGATAACTCCCAGCGCGGCAAGGCGCTCTCCCGTCGCGGTCGCCGCGAGCTAAAATCTCTGAGCGATATGCTCAAAGGCAAAAAGGGACGCTTCCGCCGCAATTTGCTCGGTAAGCGTGTCGATTATTCCGGTCGCTCGGTAATCGTTGTCGGACCGCATCTCAAGCTATACCAATGCGGTCTGCCCAAGTCGATGGCCCTCGAGCTCTACCGACCTTTCGTCATCTCCCGGTTGGTAGCCCACAATTATGCTGCCAACGTCAAAGGCGCCAAACGATTCATCGAGCGTGATCGCCCCGAAGTGTATGAAGTCTTGGAAGAGGTGATCAAAGAGCGTCCGGTGCTGTTGAATCGTGCCCCTACGTTGCACCGCCTGGGTATCCAGGCTTTTGAGCCAGTGCTGATCGAAGGCAGCGCAATCCAGCTTCACCCCCTGGTCACCACCGCCTTTAATGCCGATTTTGACGGCGACCAAATGGCTGTTCACGTACCGCTGGCACAAAAAGCGGTCTGGGAAGCTCGCCAATTGATGCTTTCCTCGCGAAACCTGCTAAAACCAGCAGATGGCGAGCCGATCATCAGCCCATCCAAAGATATGGTCTTAGGGGTATATTACCTCACGAAAGAAGACAGCCGCAAGCACAAAGGCGATGGGCGTGTCTTTGCAGACATGGATGAGGTCGAGCTGGTACATGCCTTGAATCAGGTTGATATCCAAACCAGCATTCGCCTGAAGGTAACCACCTGGTATGACGACAACCAGAACCGCTTGCCCAAGCCAGAAGAGCGCCTGATCAACACCACCGTAGGACGGGTAATATTCAACCGCATCCTTCCCGAGAGCATCCATTTTATCAACTGGGTGCTGGATAAAGGCGGTTTGAAGGACCTGGTCGCCTCGCTATACGAGGAGTGCGGCGAGGAGCAAACCCCCGAGATCGCGGATGCAATCAAAGACATAGGTTTTAAATACGCCACGCGATCTGGATACTCTCTGGCAGTATCGGATATCACTGTCCCGGCGGAGAAGCCAGAAATCATCAATGGGGCACTGCAGGAACAGGAGCGCATCCAGAAAGATTTTCGCCGTGGATTGCTGACCGACCAGGAGCAGAATGAGCGCATAATCGAGATCTGGCAACGTACCACCAACCAGGTCGCTGATGCGGTGAGACGCTCGATGGATCCGGATGGCAATCTTTCGGCGCAGGCAATTTCCGGGGCAACCAAAGGCGGCTTTGGACCAATCTCCCAACTGGCAGGCATGCGCGGCTTGATGGCTGACCCGTCCGGGCGCATCATCCCGCTACCTATTCGCTCGAACTTCCGAGAAGGGCTGAATGCCCTGGAGTACTTCATCTCCACTCACGGTGCCCGGAAAGGCCTGGCTGATACCGCTCTACGCACCGCCGATGCAGGATATCTGACGCGCCGCCTGGTGGATGTCGCCCAGGATGTGATCATCAACGACGAGGAATGCGGAACCGAGGAAGGCATCGTTATCCGCCGGTCAGATGATGTTGCCGGGCAACCCATCGGTTCCCGCCTCTATGGACGGTTGTTAGCCGAGCGGGTTGTGGATCCGCAAACTGGTGAGATTTTGGCAGAAAGAAATGACGTTCTGGACCACGACCTTGTACGGAAGATCAGCACATCCAACGTTCAGGAAGTCAAAGCCCGATCGCCGCTAACCTGTGGCCTGATTCATGGTATCTGCGCTCGCTGCCATGGTCTCGACCTGGGTCGCGGCAAGCTGGTGGAAATTGGTGCAGCAGTCGGAATCGTGGCTGCCCAATCCATCGGCGAGCCAGGTACCCAGCTAACTTTGCGCACCTTCCACACGGGTGGCGTCGCTGCCGGCGGTGATATTACGACCGGTCTACCCCGCGTTGAAGAGCTGTTCGAAGCCCGCAAGACCCCGAAAGGCGAAGCTATTGTTTCGGAGATCGGCGGTATCGTACAGGTAATGCAATCCGACCGTTATAGTGACCTGCGCCTGGCACGTGTTGAACATAGCGAGATGATCAACGACGAATATGCCCTTCCAGAGGGCTGGACCATCGCCGTAGAAGATGGCGGTGAAGTCAGCGTGGGTGATGTGCTTGCCTTCCAGGGAGAGCAAGCCACAATCGTTGCTCAAAACGCCGGTCGATCTCGAATCGAGGATAACCGGGTGATTGTCTCTTACGAATCACGCCAGGATGCTGAGTATGAGATCCCCAGCACGGCTCGTTTACTTGTGCGTGACGGCGATCACGTCGAGCCTGGGCAACCCCTTACCGAGGGATCGCTCAACCCGCACCGGATCCTGCGCATTCAGGGCAGGCAGGCATGCCAGATGTACCTCCTTTCTGAGGTTCAAAAAGTGTATCGCTCGCAAGGACAGAACATCAACGACAAGCACTTTGAAGTGATCATCCGTAAGATGATGTCTAAAGTGCAAATTTCTCGCCCTGGAGATACTGACAACCTACCCGGTGATCTGGTAGATTTGTTAGAGCTCAAGCACAAGAACGAGCGCCTGCTGTCAGAAGGCAAACGTCCGGCTAAATTCTTCGAGGTATTGCTGGGTATCACAAAAGCATCGCTGAGCACCGACTCGTTCCTGTCTGCGTCCTCCTTCCAGCACACGATCAAAGTGCTGGCAGGCGCTGCAATCGCATCCACCGAAGACCCGCTCTATGGACTCAAGGAGAATGTGATTATCGGTAAGCTGATACCAGCGGGCACAGGGTTTGTCCACGGGCGGTTTACCGAAATGGAGCAAGAAGCTCGGCTTGAATATGCTCCCTCTCCGGCAATCCTGCAAGACGACGAGCCAATCGATAACCAACCGTTGGCAGCAGACTGATTTTTGCTGCACACCTTATACTAATGATATTGGGGCTGCCACGTTGCACGGCAGCCCTGTAGTATTTACCTGGTTTTCAGCGGGCGGGAGGGTTATTCAGCTTTTCCTCTAAAAGGGTTTTTACGCTGGGCCATTCACCATTCAATATGCTATAGAATACCGACGTGCGTAGGGAGCCATCTGGTAATATCATGTGATTGCGCAGCACACCTTCTTTTACCGCCCCAATCCTTTCCAACGCTTTCTGCGAACGTTCATTCCGTAGGTCTGTCTTGAACTGTACACGAACACATCCCAGTGTTTCAAAAGCATGACGGAGAAGAAGGTATTTGCTCTCGGTATTTACCGCAGTACGCTGGTAAGCCGGCGTGTACCAGGTTCCCCCGATTTCTAACCCCCTGTTCTCTGGCTGGATCTCCAAATAGCGGGTTGTCCCGACCACCTTACCGGTTGCCTGGTGAATGACAACAAAAGGGAGGTCCGTGCCATGTGCCTGGGCTGCCAGAAGGCTCCTCACCCACTCGCTCATCTGCGCTTCGCTCCGGATCATTCCGTAACGCATGAAGCGCCAGATACTCTCGTAGTTGCCCGCCTCGTAGAGCAGTGAGGCATGCGATTCCACTAACGGGACGAGGCGTACTACCCGCCCGTGTAAAATGACTGGTTGTATTTCTAGGCTCATCTTGCCTCCTTTAATGTGCAGCACTGGTAGTCCTTGGTAACTTCCCAAATATACCCGACCATCTGGTGATCTGTAAAGCAAAAGGCGCATGGCGGCAGACCGGTATCGAACGGGTTGACTTTTAACCCATTTCACTTTAAGATACCTTTGATAAATCGGGGTGCGGCAGAGCGGCAATGTCTATGCGCAACGTCGGTTCGCATACGAATAGTTTTAGCAATTACGCCTTGTATTGATCGACTCTACCTTGTTTCTGGAGCAAACATCATATGGAGATTGGCATCGTCCAAAAGATCGACATCGACTATGAAATGCAGCAATCGTACCTCGATTACGCCATGAGCGTCATCGTAGCCCGCGCCTTGCCAGATGCTCGCGACGGGTTAAAACCCGTCCACCGGCGCATCTTGTACGCCATGTACGATATGGGCATGCGCGCAGACACCCCCTACAAGAAATCTGCCCGCATCGTTGGCGAAGTACTGGGTAAATATCACCCGCACGGCGATATGGCAGTCTACGAGGCAATGGCGCGCATGGCACAAGATTTTTCGATGCGCTGTTTATTGGTTGACGGGCAAGGTAATTTTGGCAGTGTCGACGGCGATCCTCCAGCTGCCATGCGCTATACAGAAGCCAGGCTGGCCTCGGCAGCCATGAACATGCTCGCCGATATCAACAAAAATACGGTAGATTTCGATACCAACTTCGATGACACGTTGACCGAACCAGATGTCCTCCCGGCAGCTATCCCCAACCTTCTCGTGAATGGAGCTTCCGGGATCGCGGTCGGAATGTCCACATCAATCCCCCCCCACAATCTCGGCGAAGTGGTGGATGCTTTGAAATTTTTGCTCGAAAATTGGGAGAAGATAGAAGACATAAACCTGGAAGATCTCATGCGATTTATCCAGGGGCCCGACTTCCCAACCGGAGGCGTGATCATCCACAACTCTGATGAGAACGAGCTTGGGAGCGCTTATGGCAGCGGTCGGGGCAAGATCTTGCTCCAGGCACGCGCTCATCTGGAAGAGATGGAACGAGGGCGCTACCGGATCATTGTGACCGAGCTGCCGTACATGACCAACAAAGCCTCTCTGATCGAAATAAT